>NZ_JBFRDU010000018.1:0-113917 GCF_052113965.1 Rhizobium sp. RAF56 | reverse complement strand
GCCGATTCCACCATGCTCAGCGCGCCGGCGATCTGACCGGAGGTCATGGACGAAATATCCAGGCTGTAGACCGAGTAGCTCGAAGCCGTCGAATAGGCCGTGCCGAGGATGCCCGAGGTCGTCGTGACCGTCGTGCCGCTCATGCCGAACAGCACGTTGCCGCTCGAGCTGGCGTCGAAGGCGTAGGCGGTCGAGTTGACCTTGACGCCGCCGCTGGCATCGCGAACGAAGGAGGACACGACCGAAGCCGAACCACCGGAAGCTGCCGCGACCCAATTCTGGCCGTTGAACGACGCCGACTGAGCAACGCTCAGGAGCTGGTCCTGCAGCTGCTTGACTTCTTCCTGAACCTTGGACTTGTCGACGCCGTCTTCGGTGGCGGCAACAAGCTTTGCCTTGAGCGACGAAACGACGTCGATGGCGTTGTCCATCGCGGTGTAGGCCGTATCGACCTTGGCGGCGCCCATGCCGAGGGCGTCGGAAACGGCCGACATGGCGCTGTCGTCGGAACGCATGGTGGTTGCGATCGACCAGTAAGCAGCGTTGTCCGAAGCCTTGTCGATGCGGAAGCCGGACGATACGGCGTTCTGCGTCTTGTTGAGGTTCGAGTTGATGCCGCGCAGCGTCTGCAGCGCTGCCATTGCGTTGTTGTTGGTATTGATGCTGGTCATAGGTGTCCCCTAAACTGGATACAAAATGAGGACATACCGGACTTGGAATACCGGTAATGACGGCGGGGCTTCATGCACTTCGGTTCCGATTTCGTCGAGAACCAACCCGTCATGTCGAGGAGAGAATTCCCATCCAAACGTTTCCAAGATCTTAAATTCGAGGGGTCGGGCGGGACTCGTCGGGAACATGATTAATGCCACCTCTACGGTTCCGGCATCGGTTTCGGGCAAGGTCCGTCGAGCATGCTGGGGGGCGTTTCATTTGGCGACAGCGTCTCGCCGCCGAATCTCGGAGTTAAGGCCCTTGGATACCAAAGCTGCATTCTCGACAGCCTCGAAGCACTACCAGAAGGGCCGCTACACGCAGTCTCTCGAAGTGATCAACCAACTGATCGATATCGATAAATCGCCGAAGGTCTATGCGCTTCTCGCCAAAGCGCTGCTGAAGCTGAACTTCCGGGCGGACGCTGCGACGGCCTATACGCTCGCCGGGCGTCAGGAGCCTCTGCGCGAGGATTTTCTGCGCGAAGCGATGCTGCTTCATTTCGAGACCGGCAACGAGGGCGAGGTCATCTCGATCGCCAACCAGATCTTCTCGCTGGCACTGAAGGACCCCGAGGTCGCCTTCGTGCTTGCCGCGATCTTTCTGAGGCGGCAACAGAAGGAACTGCTGGGCGGCCTGAAGAAGGTGCTGACCGGTGGCGGCCATTTGAAGCACCTGCTGATGGCCTCGAAGCTGCTCACCGACGATCTCTACGACCCGGGCAACCTCCATATCGTCGAGACCCTCTTCAAGAAGCATCCGGAAAACATTACCTTCCGCACGCTCTTCCTCATTTTCTGCCGCGAGTTTTCGAACCTCGCTCAAGTCGACAAGTGTGCCGCGCCGGTCTTCAAGAGCATAGCCGCCGGCGACATGTCCCATGTCCGGCTTGATAACCCCTTCTTCCATCTGCATTGGTGCGGCGACGAGGCGCTGAACAAGCTCGCCGTGCACGACACGGTCGCTCTGCCCCCTGGCCACGCGGCAACCCGCCGCCGGATGCCGCACAAATGGGCAAAAAAGATCCGCATCGGCTATCTTTCCTCGGACTTCTGGCCGGGGCACGCGACGATGAAGCTGCTCCAGCGCATTCTCGAACTGCACGACAAGGAGCGCTTCGAAATCGTGCTCTTCGACCATTCCGCGCTCGATGCGCAGCGCGAGGCCGATTTCGATTTATCCAGCTGGGGAGAGATCGTCGACATCCGCAGCATGTCCGACCAGGCGGCGGCAAGCGCGATCCGTGCGCGCGAGATCGACATTCTCGTCGACCTCAAGGGCCACACCAAGGACACCCGCGCGCGCATCCTCAACTACATGGCCGCCCCGCTCCAGGTCGCATGGCTGGGCTTTCCGGGCACCACCATCAATATCGATCTCGACTACATCATCGGCGACCACTTCGTGCTGCCCGACACATCGAAGCAGCATTTCCACGAAAAATACTGCCGCCTTCCGGAATGCTACCAGCCGAACGATCCGCTCCATCGGCCAAAGCCGCGCCCGGTCACCCGCGCCGAGCATGGGCTGCCGGACGACGCTTTCGTCTTCGCTTCCTTCAACGGCAACCGCAAGATCACCTCCGAAATGCTCGACGTATGGTGCAACATCCTGCGCCGCACCAAGAACAGCGTTCTCTGGCTACTCTGCAACGGCCAGTTCGCCGAAGCCAATCTGTGGACGCGGATGGAGCAGCGCGGCATCAGCCGCAAGCGGGTCGTCTTCACCCGCCGCGTTCACTACGATGTCCACATGGACCGTCAGCAGCTTGCCGATATCGGCCTCGACACCTTCCCGGTCAACGGCCACACCACCACGTCCGAGCAGCTCTGGGGCGGCCTGCCGGTGCTGACCGTCAAGGGCACCAACTTCGCCTCCCGCGTCAGCGAAAGCCTGCTGAATGCCATCGGCATTCCCGAGCTGGTCGCGCCGGACGTCCAGGCCTATGAAGACATGGCCGTGGCGCTTGCTGCAGATCCCCGCCGCGTTGCCACCTTCAAGGCAAGGCTCGACGAAAACCGCTACATCAAACCGCTCTTCGATGCGGAACGCTTCTGCAGCCACCTGGAAACCGCCTACGAGATGATGGTCGCTCGGGCGAAGCTCGGCAAGGAACCGGATCACATGGATGTAGCAGCACTTCCCGCTCGCACATTGCCGTTCCATGCCGACGAATTCGCCGCCCAGGTCATCGCCGCCGAATAGGCGGGCCGGGTGCGGCCGACGGCCGGCGACAGAGCCGCTCCGATCGAAAGGTCGGAGGGTCGGGTCGAAAAATCAGTGAAACGAGCGCACGAGGCTGCCGACCAGCAGATTCCAGCCGTCGATCAGCACGAAGAAGAGGATCTTGAAGGGAAGCGAGATCGACGTCGGCGGCAGCATCATCATGCCCATTGCCATCACGATGGTGGACACGATGAGGTCGATCACGAGAAACGGCAACACCACCAGAAAGCCGATTTCGAAGCCGCGGCGGATCTCCGAAATCATGAAGGCGGGGACGAGGACGCGATAGTCGATCTTGTCGTCGTCGGAGACGACCTTCTGCCCGCGCTCCTGGGCGATATCCATGAAAAGCTGGACGTCCTTCTTGCGGGCGTTCGCCGCCATGAAGGTGCGGAACGGCTCGGCAATGAGGGGTACGGCCTGCGTTTCAGTGATCTTGTCGGACATCAACGGCTGCACGCCGTCGTCCCAAGCCTTCTGGAAAGTTGGCGCCATGACATAGAAGGTCATGAACAGCGCCAGGCTGAGCAGCACCATATTGGCCGGCGCCGTCGCCAGTCCCATGCCCGAGCGCAGGATCGAGAATGCGATGATGAAGCGTGGAAAGCTCGTCACCATCATCAGGATACCCGGGGCGACCGAAAGTACCGTAAGGAGCCCGAAGGTCCGGATGATCCACGAGGCGGCCGAGCCGCTCATCGGCTGATTCAACAGGTCCGTCGGCAGCTGCTGCGCCGACGCAAGTTCAGGAAGCGCCACCAGCGCGACAAGACAGATCAGGAAGCGAATCATTCAATCACGAAGGTTCTAAACATCACCTTCGATACGCGTCCCGCCGACCGAAGGTCAACTCGCTCCTGAATGTCATCCCGAAGATATTGAAAGCCGCGCGGTCCCTCGATCTGCTGAAGCGAGACGGTGCGGACATAGGCCAGGATATCCTGGTGGACATCCTCGGCCAGCTTGGCGTCCGGCGGTCCGTCGAACATCACCGCGACCTCGAGCCGCAGCCAGTTCTCCGAGGGGTAGGCAAGGTTGGTGACAATCGGCTCCAGTTGCACGATGCCGTTCGCTTCGGTGGCAATGTGCGGCAGCCCGGGCTCGCCCTTCTTGGCTGCCTCCGCCTTCTTGGCCTCGGCTTCCTGTTGCGCCTTCTGATCCGCCCCGACCGAGACGATCTTCGGCGAGACCAGCTTGCCGACGACGAAGCCGCCGCCGGCGCCGAGCAGCGTCAGCACCGCCACACCCGCGATCGTCAGGATCAGCTGCGATTTCTTCTTCGAGGTTCCGTCTTCAGCCTGTGCGTCTGCCATGGTTTCGTCCGCCTGTCGCTCGCTTTGAAGTCGCCGTCAGAGCGGCGACAGCAGGTCGACCGCCTGCTGGCCACGCGGCGGCTGCTGCACTTCCGTCAGGCGACCGCGGCCGCCGTAGGAGATGCGGGCTTCGGCGATCTTCTCGTAGGAAATGGTGTTCTCGGCATCGACATCCTGCGGCCGGACGATACCGGCGACGTTCAGAATGCGGATTTCCTGGTTTACGCGCACCTCCTGGGAACCGCTGATGACGAGGTTGCCGTTCTCAAGAATGCCGGTGACGACAGCCGCGACGAGGAGCTTGATTTCCTCCGAACGCTGCAGCTTGCCCTTGCCGTCGGTGCTGGTGTCGGAGCCGTATTTCAGGTCGGCTGTCGAGCTCGGATTCCAGCCGCTGATCGAGGCGCTGCCGTCCCAGTTGATGCCGCTGGAATTTGTCCGGCTGCGGTTGGTCTCGTTGTCGAGGTTGGCCTTGTCCTTGATCTGAATATTGACCGTCAGGATGTCGCCGACGTTGAGCGCACGGGCGTCCTTGAAGAGGGCGGCCTGGGAATCGCTCCAGAGCGAATAGCCCTGCGCCACCTGGCGCGGGCGCTTCGGATAGAGCGACATTTCCGGCGTCTGGGCGTATTGCAGTCCGCTGCCGATGGGGCTCATGGCCGGCGCCCGGCCGATCTCCCTGATCGCCTGCGACTGGCAGCCCGCAAGAAGGACGACGGCCGCAAGCGTGGCCGGAAGACGCATGTTCATGTGGGATCCTTCGTCTTCGACGTATTCGGATTGGAGGCGCTGGACATGATATTCGTCACCATCCCGGCCCGTTCGGCATCCATTTCCGAGAGAATGAGGCTCGCCTGTCGCGCCGGCAGCTTCATGAGAATGGCGGCCACGATGTTGACCCTGACCTTGTCCGAGCCGAGGTTCGTGGCGGCGGCATCGGGCTTCATGTTCTTGTAGACGTCGACGAGATTGTCATCGACCTTCTTCAGGAAGTCGTCGCGGCGCTTCAGCCAGTCCTCGTATTCCGCCTTTCGCTTGTCCATTTCGGCGATGCGCGCGTTGACGTCGGCCTGCAGCCTTTCGAGCTCCTGCTTCTGCAGGAGATAGCGCTGGTCGCGTGCGGGATCGGCGATATTGGTGCAGAACTGGCGGATTTCGTCCTGGGAGGCGGTCGGATCGGCAGCGCGCGTTCCCGCGTCCTCGGCAAATGCGCCGGGGATCGCAAGAAGCATGGCGATCGACGCCGGCATGGCCAGTTTGCGGCAGAGCGCGAAAGCCTTCGATGTCATGGCGATACCCCTCATTGCAGCACGAGTTCCGCCTGCAGCGCGCCGGCTGATTTGATGCCCTGCAGGATGGCGATGATGCCGTCCGGCTTCACGCCGATGTTGTTGAGGCCGGCGACCAGGGTTCTCAGATCCGGGCCTTCGAGGACCGCGACCCGGCCGCCGGTCTTCTGCGCCATGATGTCGGTCTGGTCCTGCACCGCCGTCTCGCCTCTGGAGAAGGGTTCGGGCTGGATGATCTGCGGGTTCTCGCTGACCTGGACGGTGAGCGTGCCGTAGCTGACGGCGACAGGCGATACCCGAACATCCGCGCCGATGACGATCGTGCCGGTGCGCTCGTTGATGACCACCTTCGCGGGCGTATCGGTCTGGACCAGAAGGTTTTCGAGGTCGGCCATCAGTCGCGTGAGGTCGGCGTTCTGCGGCTTGACGATCGTGACTTCCTGGGAATCCTTCGCCTCGGCGATCTGCGCGCCGAAACGCGACCGCGCAAAGGCGTTGACGGTATCGGCGATGCGGATCGAGGTGGAAAAATCGGGATTGCGCAGTTGCAGGACAAGGTTGACCGCATCCTTGAAGCGCGCCGGCAGCTCGCGTTCGATGATGGCGCCGCCAGGCACGCGGCCCGCCGTCGTCACACCTTCGGTGACGCTTGCCGCCGCACCCTGCGCCTGAAAGCCGGAAACGATGACGGAGCCCTGGGCAACCGCGTAGATCTGCCCATCGGCACCGGTCAGCGAGGTCATGATCAGCGTGCCGCCTCTGAGCGAGGTGGCATCGCCGAGCGAGCTGACGGTCACGTCGATGCGGCTGCCCGGGCTTGCGAAAGGCGGCAGGTTGGCGGTGACCATGACGGCTGCGGTATTTTTCGCCCCCGATTGGCCGCCTTGCGTGGAAATGCCGAGATTCTGCAGCATCGCGCGCATGGACTGCTCGGTGAACGGCGAGGATCTGAGCCCGTCACCGCTACCCTGCAAGCCGACGATCAGGCCGTAGCCGATCAATTGGTTGTCGCGTCCGGCCTGGAGCGAAGCGATATCCTTGATGCGCGAATTCATCGCGAGCGCCGGATCCGCGGCAATCAGCCCCGGCAACGCCATCAGGATCGCGATGAGACGGCCTACCCTATTCATTTGGAAACCACGCGTATCGTGCCATTTTCAAGAACGGTGCCGCTGACGATGATGCCGGAATCCAGGTTTCTCGCCCGGACGATTTCGCCGATCGCGCCATCGTCGAGCGGCGTGCCGGCAGCGGTGATGGTCATCGCGCCGATGCTCATTATCAGGCGGGCATTGGAGCCGCGCGTCACGGCAAAAGGCTGCCTGAGGGCGGAAAGCGGGACCGTGCGGCCGGGAAGCAGCGTCCGCTTGGACACCAGGCCGCTGACCTCGCCTATCGACTTGGCATAGTCGCCGGCAAGGTTCGGGTTGGTGACATCGACCTCTTCGAGCTGGCGCGAGCCAATGGGGTCGCCGGGATAGATCACCTCGGTCGGCACCACTGCCTTGCCCAGCACCTCGGCCTGCGCCTGCAGAGCGGCAAGCACGCCGGCGGCTGCGAGCACTGCGGTTGCAAGATCTTTTGCGCGGCGAAACGTCATGTTCGACCCCTGTTTCTAGCTATTTGAGGTTCTTGCTGACGACCGACGCCATTTCGTCGGCTGTGGTGATGACCTTCGAATTCATCTCGTAGGCGCGCTGCGCCGATATCAACTCGGTGATTTCCTTCACCGGATCGACGTTCGAGGATTCCAGGTAGCTCTGCTTGAGGTAACCGAAGCTGGTATCCTCGGGATTGCCGACCACGGGTTCGCCGGAGGCGGGCGTCTGCGTGAAAAGGTTGCTGCCAAGCGGCTGCAGGCCGGCATCGTTCACGAAGGTGGCGAGCTGCAGCTGACCGAGCACCGTTGGCGTGGATGCGGTTCCGATGATGGCGGATACTTCGCCCGATTGGCTGATCGTCACTTCGCCGGCGTTGCTCGGGATGGTGATGCCGGGCTGGACGCTGTAGCCATCCACCGTCACGATCTCGCCCGTCTCGCTCTTGTTCAGGGCACCGGCGCGGGTATAGGCGGTGGTGCCGTCGGGCATGGTGACCTGCAACCAGCCGCGGCCGACGATGGCGACGTCGAGGGAGTTTTCCGTCTGCGACAGTTCGCCCTGCATCTGCATCGTGCGGATCGCCGAGGTCTGGACGCCGAGACCGATGTTGGCGCCTTCCGGCACGATTGCCTGGTTCGGGCGGTTGGCGACGCCCTTGGCGCGCTCCGTCTGGTAGAGCAGATCCGTGAACTCGGCGCGGCCGCGCTTGAAAGCGGTCGTGTTGATGTTCGCGATGTTGTTCGCGATCACTTCGAGGTTGGTCTGCTGGGCATTCATGCCTGTCGCTGCGATGTTGAGCGCTCTCACGTTTTCGTCCTCAAATTTCGTTAAATCTGCATTTTTGTAATGTCGAGGAAGGCGGACACGAGCTTGTCGCGCACCGCCATCACCGTTTGCAGCGACTGGTCGGCCTGCATGACCGCGTCGACCACTTCACGGGTGTTGGCCTTGCCCTTGATACCGTCGAAGGATGCCTTTTCAGCCTGCTTCAGGTTGCCGACGGCTTCGCTCGCCATGCTGCTCATGACGGATGCAAAGCTCTCGTCGCCCATGAGGGCGCCGGCAGCGCCCTGCGAGGTGGTCAAGCCCGGCGCCAGGACCGGGGTGGTGGAGCTCGTCGAATCGACGCCGGAAAGCCCCCGGGTCATCGAAAGCGAGGATATGTTCTTGATAGCGTCAATCATCAGGAGGACTTCAGAAGATCAATGGTGGAGGAGATGAGATCGCGGGCCTGCTTGATCGTCTGCAGGTTGGCGTCATAGGAGCGGTTGGCCTCGCGCATGTCGGCCATCTCGACCAGCATGTTGACGTTCGGCATCTTGACGTAACCCTTAGCGTCGGCGGCAGGGTTGTTGGGATCGTATTCCTGGGTGAACTTGCCCTGATCCTCGCCCAACTTCTTGACGCCGACCAGTTCAGCGCCCGAGGCGCGATCCATCTGCGCGCCGAAGGTGAGCGTCTTGCGCCGATAAGGATCGGCGCCGGGGGTGTCGCCGGTCGAGCGGGCGTTGGCGATATTTTCGGAAACAATGCGCAAACGCGTGGATTGCGCTTCGAGGCCTGAACCCGCGATTTTCAAAGCGGCCGATAAGGGATCCATGTCATTACCTCTTAACTACCATCAACATCATGCGATGAAAGGAACTGACCAGCGCGGTGTTCATCCCGTACTCGCGCTGGATCTCGCCGGCCTTGGACAGTTCCTGCTCCAAAGCCACCGTATTTCCCGATTCCTGAACGCCGATTTCCTGGTTCAGCGCGGCTTCCTCGACGCGAACGTCGGTGTTGTCGCTGAAGTCGCTGCCGGAAAAATGCGCCGGGTCGGTCCGCGCCATCCCGACATCTGAATTGTCGAGCACGGCCTGGAAGGGCGTGACGTCCTTGGCGTGGAATTTCGGCGTGTTGGCGTTGGCGATATTGCCCGTGACAACCTGCTGGCGCACCTGCAGCCACTCGGCCTGCCGAGATGCCAGTGCGAAGAGCTGAATGGGTTGCATGGTCTATCTCCAATCTTACAAATCGACCCTAGGGTCGTAATCTTGCGTGGGACTTACGGGTAAATCGGTCTTTTCGCCGCCCGCTCGGCATATGCTCGCTTTGCCGTCCATCGCGACCGTCAGGGTCGCTGGTAAACCGCGCCGCCCGAGGTGACGATCACCCATTTGCCGTCGCGCTGCTCGATGGATGCAAGCTTGCTGTCGTCGGGAAGGATCGAGCCCACCCGCACGACGTACATGCCCGAGACGTCCTCGATCAACGCCCGGCCATTGGCGACGTGCAGCAGCTTGAACGGCGATTTACCCGGGAATGGCTGATCTTCCGCCGGTTGTCCCTCGATATCCTCGTGACCGATATCGGTGGCCGTCGCGGTGGTAATCGGATCGGGAACGACGGCCTTCGGCTGTGGATCGTTCTTGTTGACCATGGCAAGCGGCGAAACGCTGAAGACGTTGCGCGCCGGCCAGTCCGGCAGGTCGCGGCTGCGCTCGCCGCTTGCGACATGGATGCCGAACTTCTCCTGATTGAAGAAGACGTACCAGGGGAAGAAGGCGGCAGCACCCGCGAGCAGAAGCCCGATGCCTGTGAGCGTCCGATCCGTGGAGAGGCCCTTGCGCCGCGCCGTCCGCTTCGGTGGCGCTACCGGCTCGTCTGCGTCGATGTCGTTCACGTCAGGCTCTCCTCGCCGCGGGCTGGCTAGGCCCGCCGTTCTTCAGCGCCGTCGCCAGATCGGTGAAGGCATCGAAGGAGGGCCGGTCGCCCGGGGTCTGCTTCAAGGTCTCGTAGATGATGGGCACCTGCTTGACCGCCATATCGAGATCCGGATCGCTGCCGGGGCGGTAGCCGCCGATCAGGCGCAGGTCGCGGGTCTCTTCGAAACGGTGCACGAGCGTCTTCAGGCGCGACACCAGTTTCTCCTGATCGGGTGTCCACGCCTTGCGCGCAAGACGCGAGATCGAGGCCAGCGGATCGATCGGCGGATAGCGCCCTTCCTCGGCGAGGCTGCGCTTCAAAACGATATGCCCGTCGAGAATGCCGCGGGTCGAGTCGGCGATGGGGTCGTTGTGGTTGTCGCCGTCGACGAGGATCGAGACGATCGCGGTGATCGTGCCGGTACCCTCCGGCCCGGGGCCGGCGCGTTCCAGGAGACGCGGCATCTCGGTAAAGACCGAGGCCGGATAGCCGCGCGCGATCGGCGGCTCGCCGGAGGCGGTCGCCACTTCGCGAATGGCATGGGCAAAGCGCGTGATGCTGTCGACGATCAAGAGCACATTTTCGCCCTTGTCCCGGAAATGCTCGGCGATCGTCACGGCCGAAAGCGGCGCCATCTTGCGCAGCATCGGGCTTTCGTCGCTGGTGGCGACGACGGCAACCGATTTCTGCATGTGCGGCCCGAGCGTATCCTCGATGAATTCGCGGACCTCGCGGCCGCGTTCGCCGACCAGCGCGATCACCACCTTGTCGAAGGCCTCCGCACGCGCCACCATCGACAGAAGCGTCGACTTGCCGACGCCGGAGCCCGCGAAGATGCCGAGGCGCTGCCCAAGGCAGAGCGGCGAGAAGATATCGATGACGCGAACGCCGGTCCTGAACCCCTTTTGGATCCGCTGACGCGTCATGGACGGCGGCGCGATGTTGGAGATCGGACGGCTGACGTCGCCGCTCGGCAAAGGACCCAGCCCGTCGATCGGCTCGCCGAGCGAATTGACGGCGCGTCCGCACCAACCCTCGTTCGGCGCGAGCCGGAAGGCGCCCTTGCGAATGACGATGTCGTGGATGCCGATCGGCTCGCCCGGCTCGATCGGGCATACGAAGGCAAGCTCGGGCTCGACCCGGACGACCTCTCCGAGATGGACGCCGGTCGCCGAGCGGTGGGCGACGAATTCGCCGAGGCGTACATGCCTGGACAGGCCGCGCACGGTATAATGGCCGGCCGCGATGGTCGAGACATGGCCGCCATGGGCAACGGCATTTTCCGGCTCGGCGTAACGCTGCACCAGGTCGGCCAGGTGGCCGAGCCTCGGAGACAGCGCGCCCGTGGCCAACAGGTCCTCTTCCATCGCCGGCACCTCTTAACTGCTCCCGAGCGTCTTGATGGCGTCGGTCAGCGACTCCTCGCTGGTGCTGGTCAGCGCCGCAATGCTCTCGAAGGCGCGGCTCACCTCGATGAGCTGCGTCATTTCGCGAAGCCCGTTGACGTTGGATTGCTCGACATGGCCCTGAACGACGCCGGTGCCGCTGTGGTTGACGACCGCCTGCGGGGTTTGCGTCGTGATGATGCCGCTGTTGTCGTAACGCAGGTAACCCTTGCCGACGTCGGCGCTGTAGAGACCGATCGCGCCCACCTGCTTGTCCTGCTGGAAGATGGTGCCGTCGGCGCCGACGACCGGATCTCCGCCGTTCGGATTGAGCTGGATCGGCGCCCCGCCGGCGTCGAGGACTGGATAACCTCGCGTGGAAATGAGCTGACCCGTCTCGCTCATGGCGAACCGGCCGTCGCGTGTAAGAACCATTCCGGCCGGCGTGTTCATGGCAAACCAGGCGTCGCCCTTGACGGCGAAGTCGAGCGGATTGCCGGTGTTCTGCAGTCCGCCATTGTCGCTGGAGAGATAGTCGTTGCCCTGCGTGACGAAGGCGACCTTGGCGTTGAGCTTGTTCTCGGTGCTGCTGAGCACCTCGTCGAACTTCACTTCCGTGCCACGGAATCCGACCGTGTTCAGGTTCGCC
Source organism: Rhizobium sp. RAF56 (assembly GCF_052113965.1). NCBI lineage: Bacteria > Pseudomonadati > Pseudomonadota > Alphaproteobacteria > Hyphomicrobiales > Rhizobiaceae > Rhizobium > Rhizobium sp. RAF56. The sequence goes on along the minus strand of NZ_JBFRDU010000018.1, from coordinate 102,049 downwards.
ATATTGTCGGCGATCGTCGTCAGCCGCCGCTCGAGCGCAATCTGCGACGACAGCGAGACGTTTATACCACCCTGCATTTTCAACGCCCTCCGGACATTGGAGAATAACGAAAGACGCGGATTTGGTTTCGCGCCGGTCATGTCGTTAGCCGGGCATGGATGCCCTTCGCTTGCAATATGAAGACGTTTCCTTGTGCGAAGCTGACACGGACGGGGAAGCTCAGGATGGAGGTAGGCCGCAGGAAGCACCCATCAGCCTCACGCAAGATAGAGGCCTTACGTCATCAATGGAAAAACAACGCTCAGATGTGGACTGACGATGAATATTATTATCGGACTAGTGGTGACCGTCGGCTGCATCATAGGCAGCTTCATGGCCATGGGCGGCCATATCGATGCACTCTTTCAACCCTTTGAATTTGTGATCATTGCCGGCGCCGGTCTCGGTGGCTTCATCATGGCCAATCCCATGAAGATCGTGAAGGATTCCGGCAAGGCGCTCGGCGAGGCCTTCAAGCACTCCGTGCCGAAGGAACGCCACTACCTGGACGTGCTCGGCGTTCTCTATGCCCTGATGCGCGATCTGCGCACGAAATCGCGCAACGAGATCGAAGCCCACATCGACAACCCGGACGAATCCTCGATCTTTCAGCTCGCGCCGACGGTCCTGAAGAACCGCGAAATCACCACCTTCATCTGCGACTACGTCCGCCTCATCATCATCGGCAATGCCCGCTCCCACGAGATCGAGGCGCTGATGGACGAGGAAATCGGCACCATCCTCACCGACAAGATGAAGCCCTATCACGCCATTACGGTCATGGGCGATTCCTTCCCCGCGATCGGTATCGTCGCGGCGGTTCTCGGCGTCATCAAGGCCATGGCCCACATCAACGATTCTCCCGAAGTGCTCGGACACCTGATCGGCTCGGCACTCGTCGGCACCTTCCTCGGCATCCTGCTTTCCTACTCCGTCTGCGCCCCGCTCTGCTCACAGATCAAGATCGTGCGCAGCAAGCAGCACCGCCTCTACGTCATCGTGAAGCAGACCCTGCTTGCCTACATGAACGGCTCGGTGCCGCAGGTGGCGCTGGAATACGGCCGCAAGACGATTTCTGCGACCGAACGGCCCTCCATCGATGCCGTCGAGCAGGAAATGATGAACCCCGGTGGTGAGAACAAGGCGGCCTGAGGACCATGAAAGATACTCCTGCTTCACAGAAATCGGGCATGGACAGAGTGCTATTGGCCAAACTCACCGGTGGCCTCGGCGACCAGGCGACACTCGCCAAGCGTTCGGCGGCACTCGCCCAGGTTTACGCGGCCTACCTGCCCGACGTCATCAAGACCGAGACCGGCCTTGACGTGACGGTTACCTATGCGGGCTACGAATCCGGTCTTTCTGGCGATCTGGTCGGCGATCTCATCGAGCATTTCGCGGTCGCCAATGGTTCGTTGCGCGATTGGTCTGCGAATTTCACCCTTGCCTGCGGCTCGGGCTTCGTCATCACGTTGATGGAACATCTTCTCGGCGCGCACCCCGATACGATCGAAGAGGCCTTGCTGCGGGAACTTTCGGTGATCGAGCTCGACATGGCCGTCACCGTTTTCGACAAGCTGGCAACCGTTTTGAAGTCCGGTGTCGCTCCGATGAGCGGCTTCCAGCCAAAGCTCGATGCACCGCACAACATCGAAGACAAGCCGAAGGCCGCCTTCGACTACCCGGAGGAATTCGCCGTCGCCGTCGCGATGTCGGTAACGCTTGGCAAGACCACCTCGCAGATCAAGGTGATCGTGCCGCAGAAAGTCTTCCTGAAGACCACGATCGTGCCTCCGACGCCGGCGAATGTGTCGGCCGCTTCCGACGCCTGGGCCGAGCAGATCGGCGAACAGGTCCGCCGCTCTCAAGTCACGCTGGAGGCGCGGATCCGCCTGCAGCCGCAGACGCTCGGAACGATCTCCAGGCTCGCCGTCGGCGACGTCATTCCCTTCATGGATAACGGCGACGTCAGCGTCGAGGTGAGCGCCAACAGCAAGGATCTCTACATCTGCGAGTTTGGCCGCTCCGGAGAGAACTACACGGTGCGCGTCAAGGACAACATCAATTCGGACGGCGATCTTCTCAAGCACTTGATGAACTGATCGGATCTGCCGCGCCTCCTGGCGCGTAGGCAGTTTGAGGCAAGTTTCAACTGGAATAGTGATTTCATGGCTACGAAAAAGACCCCAAAGCGCATCGAAGACTCCCTTGATCTCGTCGGCAACGAAGCCGAGCTGGATCAGGCCATCGACGGCCTTCGCGGCGTGTTGAAGCAGGACGCCGGCGTCGATCTTTCGGACTTCGGCGCCGGTATGCCGGATTTTGGCTCTGATCTCGGCAATGGCGACTTCGGCGGCGTCGGTGCCGCTGATGGCACCGGGCTTTCGACCTTCAGTGATTTCGGCGGCGCCAGCGCGTCGTCCGACTTCGGCGGCGGCGATTTCGGCGGCAGCGATTTCTCAGGCGGCAGCGACACCGCGTTCGGCGCAGCGGCCGCCCCCGGCAGCGCGCTGACCTCCAATCTCGATCTGATCAAGGATATTCCGATCGACATCCAGATCGTGCTCGGCAGCAGCCGCATGCAGGTTTCCGGGCTGATGGGTCTGACGGAGGGCGCCATCATCGCGCTCGACAAGAAGATCGGTGAACCCGTTGAATTGACCGTGAACGGCCGCAGGATCGCCCGCGGCGAGATCACGGTGCTCGATAATGACGACACCCGTTTCGGCGTAAAGCTCATCGAAGTGCTGAAGCCGACAAAAGCCTGACCCCGATGAAGGGCGAAGAGGAAGACCATGATGGACTTTGACGATTTCAGCGGCGCTCTTGCCGAGAAACCGTTGTCTCAGGCTGAGAAGGCCGCCGCCGTCCTGCTTTCCATGGGAAAGCAGGTCGCAGGCCGTCTCCTGAAATACTTCACGCAGAGTGAACTGCAACTGATCATCGCCTCGGCGCAGGCGCTTCGCCCCATTCCTCCCGACGAACTTGCCCATCTGGTTGCCGAATTCGAGGACATCTTCACCGAAGGCGCGGGTCTCATGGACAACGCCCGGGTGATCGAGGCCATTCTGGAAGAAGGGCTGACACCCGACGAGGTCGACAGCCTGCTCGGCCGCCGCGCCACCTTCGCCGCCTACGAAATGTCCATCTGGGACCGGTTGGGCGAAGGCGATCCTGTCTTCATCGCCAAGTTCCTGCTGCGCGAGCATCCCCAGACGATCGCCTACATCCTGTCGATGATGCCGTCCTCGTTCGGTGCGAAGGTGCTGCTGGAGCTTCCCGAGATGCGGCGTGCGGACATCATGAACCGCACGGTCAACCTCAAGGAAGTCAGCCCGAAGGCCGCCCAGATCATCGAAAACCGGGTCGTGGCGCTCATCGAGGAAATCGATGCCGAGCGGAACGCCACCGGCTCGACGAAGGTCGCCGAACTGATGAACGAACTGGACAAGCCCCAGGTCGACACGCTCCTCAGCTCGCTCGAGACGCTCAGCACCGAAGCGGTTGCCAAGGTTCGTCCGAAGATCTTCCTCTTCGAGGACCTCATGCTCATGCCGCAGCGCGGCCGCGTCATGCTGCTCAACGACATCTCCGCCGACGTGCTGACGATGGCGTTGCGCGGATCGTCCGCGGAGATGCGCGAAACGGTTCTTGCCTCGATCAGCCCGCGCCAGCGCCGCATGATCGAATCGGATCTTGCGACCGGCACGGCCGGCGTCAATCCGCGCGAAATCGCGATCGCACGTCGCGCAATCGCGCAGGAGGCGATCCGGCTTTCGAATTCCGGGCAGGTCCAGCTCAAGGAAACGGAAAGCGAAGCGGCCTGATTGCATGCCGCTGTTGACAAGCTCAGCCCCGCCCCTGCCCGCTGTTGATCGGCGCCAGGGGCGGGGCTAACGTTTTCAGGCTGGCCGTGCATCCTGCGCGGCCATTTGCGTTTTTGATGAAGGGCGGCATGCTTGGCCGACGAAGACAAGGACAGTAAAACAGAGAACCCGACAGCCAAGAAGATGAGCGATGCCGCTGAAAAGGGCAACGTCGCCATCTCCAGGGAGGTCAGTCTCTTCGCCACGATGCTGGCGATCTACGTCTATCTCATCTTCTTCCTTCCTGACCGGATGGGAAGGATGGCGGAGGTCTTGCGCGATCTCTTCGAAAAACCCGACCAGTGGAGCCTCGAAACCGGGCCAGACGCGCTTGCGCTGCTATCGCGGATCGGTTGGGAAATCACCTACCTTCTGCTGCCCGCCATCGTCATGTTCATCGTCTTCGGCATCAGCGCGTCGGTCGGCCAGCATCTCCCATCCATGGTTCTCGAGCGCATTCGCCCGCAGCTGTCACGCATATCGCCATCGAAGGGCTGGAACCGGGTCTTCAGCGTTCCCGGTCTCGTCGAATTCGGCAAGTCGCTTTTCAAGGTCGTGCTCGTCGGCATCGTCGTCTTCTTCGTGATGCGCAGCGAATATTTCGGCGCGCTCGATGCGATGTATTCCGATCCGCAGGCGCTGTTTGCCAGGATCGCCGGCGCCATGAAGAAGCTGACGATCATCGTTCTCTTCGCAACCGCGACGGTTGCCGTCGTCGATGTCTTCTGGACGCGGCATCACTGGTTCACCAATCTGAGAATGACCAAGCAGGAGGTGAAGGACGAGTACAAGCAGGCGCAGGGCGACCCGATCGTCAAATCCCGCCAGCGCTCGATCGCGCGCGACCGTGCCCGCCGGCGCATGATGAAGGCGGTGCCGCGTGCAACCCTCGTCATCGCCAACCCGACCCACTTCGCGGTGGCGTTGCGCTACGTGCGCGAGGAAAACGACGCACCCGTCGTCGTTGCCAAGGGGCAGGACCTGATTGCGTTGAAAATCAGGGAGATAGCGGAAGAAAACGGGATCCCGGTTTTTGAGAATCCGCCGCTTGCGCGCTCCATGTTTGCGCAAGTCTCGGTCGATAGTGTCATACCATCAGTCTTCTATAAGGCCGTCGCGGAACTGATTCATCGGGTCTACGCCACGCCGGCCAATCGGAAACGGGTAAGATAAATCGAATGAAAAAATGCCCCTACTCTGCCGAACGCGAACAAATCCTGGCCGAAGCCATCAGTCCGGTCGCAAGCGAACTGCGCCTGCTCGACGCAGCCGACCTCATCTCGCTTCTGCGCTTCGAATGTTACGGCAGTATTTCCGACCTCGTTCTCTCGGCGGCCGAACTCTATTTTCTGCCGGGCACGGTCAATTTCGGACTGGGCGGCGACTACAAGCTTGAATGGGGCGGACCGGCCGAGGTGACCCTCGACCTTGAAATCAAGCCGCAGGGCGTCACCGTCTATGCAAAGCTTCTCTTGACTGAACACCATGCCGGCATCGAGATCAGCCACATCAGCTTCCAGAAGCCTTCCGCCGATCCACACGAGAATACCGCGGCGCTCGCCCGCGGCCTGCGCGAGGCGCTCTATATCGTCGAGCGGCCGTCGCAGGCTGCCTGACGCGCTTCATACCCAAAGATTTGATCGAGACCGCCGGAGCAGCCTTTTGCGCGGCGGGTCGCGCGGCGGTCAGATAATGAAGCCTAACCTGATCGCCTTGGCGATCGCCTGGATGCGGTTGACGCTGTCGAGCTTGATCGTCGCGGAGCCGAGATAGGCGTTGACGGTATGCACCGAGAGCTTCAGCCGCTCGGCGATCTCCTCGCTGATGCGGCCGTCGCCGGCCAGCTGCAGGCAGGCGATCTCGCGATCGCTCAGCGCTTCGGCCGCCGGCGAGCGCTTCTCGTCGAGCGCCAGAAGATCCATCATGATCTGGCAGCTTCTGCCGTGCAGCTCGACGATCAGGCCGCTCGACAGGTCGAGATAGTTGGCGGTGAAGACGACGTAGCCATTGCCGACCGCGCCGAGCCGTACCGGAAATGCTACCCCCGAATAGGGCAGCACCTTTGGCCGGAGGCGGACGGTGAAGGACACCATGTCAGCTGTTTCGGCAGTGCTGCTTTCGTCAATCCCGTTCCAGAGCAACGGTAGCAAGGACTTGTCGAGGTGCTCGATCAGCGCGTCGCCATAGGCATCGACAAAGGCGTCGGCAGCCCTCGGCGCTCCCAAATTGTCGAGCTCCAGGAGAATCCGCTGCTTGCCCGCCCCGACCGCGCCGACGCGATACACCGCGAAGTTCTGCGCATCGACCAGCTTCTGCATGGCGACAAGCCGAGGGAACAGGTCGGAGCGGCTGGAAAACCGCTGAATACGGGGCATCTTCGAAGCGCTTGACATTTCCCTCCCTTGCCGGCCTCAGACGAGATTATTTCTAACCGCGAATGCAATGGCCTCGGATCGCGTCTTCGTTGCTGTCTTACGCATGACGCTAGTGATGTAATTGTTGATCGTATTGCGCGAAATACCGAGGATCACACCGATCTCGTCGCTGGTCTTGCCTTCGGCAATCCAGAATAGGCACTCCAGCTCGCGATCGGTCAGTTCGAAGTCGCGTTCGCTGCGACCCTCGGAGTATTGGCGGAAGCTCACACAATAGCCGGCAAGTAGACCGACGTCCCTGAGCCTGTCCGCCGACAGGATGAACCCTTCACGGAAAAGCAGCATCAACGTCAGCCGCGTGCGGCCGATGTTGAAGGTCATGGCGCAATATTGCCGGCTGGTCCCGTCGGGCAGGATGAGGTCGTCAGGCAGCAACGCAAATCCCGGCTGGAAGAGCTGCAGGCACTTTTCCAACTCGCTGGTGCGGGCATAGGTGGCGGCCGATTCGACAGTCAAGCGCTTGACGATATAGAACGGCCAATCCGAGGTAAGGACGAAATCCAGCCCGTTGTCCTGCAAAACGTCGCAGCGCGCCAGGAGATAGTGGCTGGCACCGACATATTGGGTCAGCGCGCGCAGGCTCGAATAGAGATCCGGTGGAGTGGTGAGGGAGGCAAGCTGGTGGAGGAGCTGGTCGCGCGAGACCGCCGGTGTCGCGCCGATCGCCGCTTCAATCCCAACCGAACTTATCTGTAGCATTCGCAATGCCTCACTCAACCTTCGGCGCCGCCCGGCGCAGCGTCATGACCGCATCCTGACCCGTAATGGCCATATCTTGGATTTCAGTCGTCTATAGGATTTCAGTCGTCTATAAGATTTCAGTCGTCTATAAATGCGTTACTAAAGTTCATCCATAGCGATACCAGTTCGCCACGGTCGTTAGTTATCAATTCTTCAGGCGGTAGAAAATTATTTTATTATAAATTACATATCTTAGGTAATCAAAACCGGCACGCTTGCTAATGTAGGTTGATTCTTCCGGAGCAGCAACGACTAAGAAAACATGGAGATGGAAGCCTTATTGTTTTGCCACCCAAGGCCTGTCAAGCCCCCTAGAAACTAAGAGGCCGGGATCGAGATCCCGGGCCCTTCGTCAGGCTGCCTTGTCGACCGCCCATTTCCTGAGGATTTTCGCGGCGCGTTCCTCGTTGATTTCCACCATCCGCGCCAGGCGCCGTTCCGGACCTTCCTTGACCCGGCGGTTGAAGCCACCGTCGTCGTCGCCCATCGAGAGGAGGTCGTCGGTGCTGTCGAAGCCGAAGTCGGCGCCGAAACCGTCCATAAGCGCGCCGCCGGCACCGTCGCCGGATGGCGCGAAGTCGGGCAGATCAAGGCCCGCGGTCTGCGGCAGTCCGCCGGCGGTTGCAGCCGAGCCCGTGCCGTTGACAGACCGGATCAGCGGACGGAAGCCCATCCAGACGATGAGGAAGGCGACGAGGATGAAGGCAGCGGAGTTGATGATGCCGGCAAGGTTGCGGCTCAGCATGTCCATGACGCCAGGACCAGCGGTGGCATCCGCGAGCAGCTGCTCCTCGACGAAGTCCATGGCGTTGACGGTGATCACGTCGCCACGCTTCGCGTTTATGCCGGCAGCCGACGAGATGATCTTCTGCATTTCGGCGAGATAGGCATCCACCTTGGCCTGGTCCGGCGGATCGCCGACCATCTTGGCAAGGCGTCCCTTGTTGACGACAACAGCGACCGAAAGCTTTTCGACCTTGTAGCTGTTACGAACGGTCGCCGTCGTCTTGCTGTTGATCTCGTAGTTGGTCAGCTCTTCCTTCTTGTTGGACTGATCGCTCGACTGAGGCGTCGCGCCGCCCGATTGCGGGGCCGCCTGGGGAACGTTCTGCTCGACGGTAGCCGCCGTATCCGACTGGGCCTGCTGGGATTTCTGGTCTTCCTTGGTCGTGCGCACCGACCGCTCGACCTTGCTGTCGGGATCGTAGGTGGTTTCCTGGATCTGCTGGCTGTCGGTATTGAGTTCCGCGGTCACGCTCGAGCGGAAATTGTCCATCCCGAGGAACGGCGCGAGCGCCTTGTCGATGTTGGATTCGATCTCGTCCTGAACGTTCTGGACGATGCTGAGATTGCGGTTGAGCTGGCTGTTGCTCGGATCGTCGCCGGAGGCGAGAAGCTGTCCGCTGGAATCGAGAATGGTGACGTCGTCGACGGCAAGGCCGGGCACGGCCGAGGCGACGAGGTGGCGAATGGACTGTGCGGCCTTGCGGCCGGCCGTCGAGTTCGCACGGATCATGACCGAGGCCGTCGGCTTCTGGTCGGCTTTGCGGAAGTTGCCGGTGTCGGGCATGACGATGTGAACGCGGGCAGCCTGGACCCCGGCGATGGAGGTGATCGTGCGGCCGATTTCACCTTCCAGCGCGCGCACCCTGGTGACTTCCTGCATGAAGGAGGTCAGCCCGAGCGAGCCGACATGGTCGAAGAGTTCGTAGCCGGCATTGGCGCTGTTGGGCAGACCGCGCTCGGCCAGAAGCAGACGCGCCTTGCCGGTCATACCCGCCGGAACGGTGATGCTTGCTCCGTCGGCTCCGACCTCGAAATTGATATTGGATTCGGCAAGCGCGATGCTGATCTGGTTGAGATCCGCGCTCTCAAGCCCGACATACAGGGTCTCCTGTGCCGGCTTGTTGACGTAAAGCGCCGCGAACAGCACGACCGCAATCGACATGACTGCCACGCCGGCCAGAATCATCAGCCGGGAGCGCCCCAGATTCTGAAGATTTTGAAAGACCGGAACTAGTTGATTTAACAGATTCATTCTGTTCTCGCACGATTCGTCAAAGACCAAATGGCTTTGTGCCCAGGCGAGAAGATAGGAGCCGAAACTTGTGCGAGCGTTTCGTCAACGGTAAGTCTGGCTGACGTTTAGAGCGGCAGACGCGCCATCAAACGGCGTTCGCGATCAGAAAAAATCGAGGTCGCCGGCCGCCTTGGCGAGCGGCTGCGCCTCGCTCGAACAGGTACCGCCCGCCAACGCCTTCTTCATTTCGGCAAGCTTCACCAGGCTGAGCGCCGTCGCTACATCCACCATCAAGGCATCGGGAAGGCCATCGCTCAGCGTATCGATGAATTCCGCAATGCCGCGTGTCTTCTGCACGGCAAGGTCGATGCCCTGTATCACCTTCATTGTTTCAGGGGAGGAAAGGACCTCGGTCTTGGCGATGCTGAGGAACAGCGGCTCCACCCGCTCGATGAGATAGGCGACGTCGTGCAATTCGGAAACGATGCGCGTGAGAATGGCGGGGAGCGCTTCTTCTTCCGCGCCCCCAGGGCTCGGCGGGGCAAAACTCATAAAAAATCCTCGCAGGAAACTCGAAATACAAGACGACTAAAAGAACTCGATCGAACTTTCGACGGGCCTTGGCGCAATCACCGGGCGCTGCTCGAGCGCGACCGTCTTTTGCGTCTCCGCCCCGGTTAAGGGGATCTGCCGCGCACGCCCCGAAACGGGCCAATACTCGACCTTGCGCCCGTGATCGCCGCCGGTGCTGGCGCCGACGAGACGGATGCCTTCATCCCGCAGGAACTCTGTCGCGAAGTGTGCATTCTGTTCGCCGACATTCGAGAAGGACGCGATGGTTTTGGCACCGCCGAAAATCTTCGCTTCAAGGCGCTCGCGCCGCGCGCCCTTCTTGAAAAGGCCGTTGATCAGAAGTTCCATCAGGTGAACGCCGTAGCGCGTCGCGTCGCCGCCACTCGCCATCGAGTTCCCCGTTCCAGGCAGCAGGAAATGGTTCATGCCGCCGACGCCTGCCACGGGATCACGCAGGCATGCAGCCACGCACGAGCCGAGGATAGTCGACAGCACCACGTCCGGGTCGCTGACGACTTTGTACTCGCCTTGAATGATGTGCACGCGTTTGGCTGCACCGTCGATGATCATTTCAACGCTCCGAACACCGCCTCGATCGCCGCCTTCATCTTCTCGATGGTGAAGGGTTTGGCGAGCACGTTGTTGGCGCCGAGCTGGGCTGCCTTCTGCACCAGCGCGCGGTCCCCTTGCGCCGTCAGGATGATGAACGCCGCCTTCTTGGTGTTGGGGTTGGTGCGCACGGCCTGCAGGAAGCCCAGACCGTCCATCTTCGGCATGTTGAAGTCGGATATGACGAGATGGTGCGGCTGCTCGGACATGATCTTCATGCCCTGCTCGCCGTCGCCGGCGGCCGTGATCTGCTTGAAGCCAAGCTGCGTCAGAGCATCGCTCAATAGCAGACGGCTGGTGACCTGATCGTCGACGATCAGAACTTTGATTTTTTCCGCAAGGGACATTAGTCGCTCTCCTTTCGGGCGGCTGTCAATTTCAGTAATTCTTCGCCGATCGCATTCAGCGGAAGTTGTTGCTCGACGGCGCCAAGTTCGTACGCAACCCTTGGCATTCCGTAAACGACGCAGGTTTTTTCGTTCTGCCCGACCGTTCGCGCGCCGGCGTGGCGCATTTTCAGCAGCCCCGCGGCGCCGTCCCGGCCCATGCCGGTCAAAATCGCACCGATCGCGTTGCGGCCGGCAAGTTCCGCCACCGAATCGAAGAGCACATCGACCGATGGCCGGTGGCCGTTGACCGGGGGCCGGTCGACAAGCCGGCACTGCGGCGCTGAAGCACTAGCGACAGTCAGATGATAGTCGCCGCCCGGTGCCAGGTAGATCTTGCCGATTTCGAGGCGCGCCCCATCCGTCGCTTCCTCGACAACAGGCGCGCAGAGGCGGTTGAGGCGCTCGGAGAAGCTCTTGGTGAAGGTCGACGGCATATGCTGGGTGATGACGGTCGGCGGGCAATTGGCGGGAAACTTCTGCAGCACCGCGATCAGCGCCTCGACGCCGCCGGTGGACGAGCCGATGGCGACGATCTTGCGCCCTACCCGAAAATCGGCAACCGAGGGCCGCGAGACAGGTGCGCTCGTATCCGGTCGCGCGTAGCCGCGCTGGGAGCGCGCCGCCGCCTTGACCTTCTCCGCGAGGTCGCCGAACGGGCGGGCATCGCCGGGCACGGGCTTGCCGACGCAGTCGAAGGCGCCGATTTCCAGTGCCGCAAGCGTCGCCTCGGCGCCGCGATGCGTCATCGTCGACACCATGATCACCGGCATCGGCCGAAGCCGCATGATCTTTTCGAGGAATTCCAGCCCGTTCATGTCGGGCATTTCGATGTCGAGCGTGATGACGTCGGGATTGAGCTGCTTGATCGCTGCCCGCGCCTGCATGGCGTCGCCGGCCTGACCGACGACGCTGACGTCCGGATCGGCGCTCAGGATCGCCGTGATCAGGCCGCGCATGGTCGCGGAGTCGTCGACGACGAGAACGCGGGCGGGGGCGCTCATGCCTTGCGTCCTCCGTGCCGGCCGAGATACCGGTAAGTCGTGATGCCAGTATTGTCGAACTGGTTCTTAGCCTCTCCCGAGACGCGCTCGGAATGGCCGATGTAAAGATGGCCGCCTTCCGGCAAAAGGCCGGAGAAGCGCGACCAGATCTTCACCTGCGTCGGCTCGTCGAAGTAGATCACGACGTTACGGCAGAAAATAACATCGAAGTTGCCCTTGAACGGCCACTGCGCCATCAGGTTCAACTCGTTGAACGTGATCAGCTTCTTGACGCGATCATCGACCTGGAACTTCGAGCGGCCCTGGATGTCGACCTCATGGAACCATTGTTTTCGCATGGCGGGAGAGACGGTCTCCAGCGCGGCTTCATCGTAGGCACCGGCCCTTGCGATCGCGAGTATCTTCGGATCGATGTCGGTCGCCAGAATCTTGAAGTCGTAGTCGGCGGCGTTCGGCATCATCGACAGCACGGTGAGCGCGATCGAGTAAGGCTCCTGCCCGTCGGAACAGGCAGCCGACCAGATACGAACACGTCCGCCGCTGCGGGCCCTGTTGATCAGGCCCGGCAGCACTTCCGTGCGCAGATGGTCGAAATGGTGGTTCTCGCGGAAGAACCGGGTGAAGTTCGTCGTCAGATGCGAGAGCATCTCGCGCCGCGCGTGGGCGCCGGCAGGCGACGCCACAAGCTCGCAATAGGCGCGAAATCCGGGCAGACCGAGGCTGCGGATATGCTTGGACAGCCGCGAATAGACAAGCGACGCCTTGGTCTCGTTGAGATAGATGCCCGCATCCGCATAGATCATGGCGGCGATCTCGGCGAGGTCGCGCCGCGCCAGCGGATACTCGCCGCTCGCCAGCACCTCGTCGGGCGACTGCCGGAAGTCTGTCGCGCCCATCAAACTCATGCCGCTTCGCTTTCTTCTTCCGGAAATAGCGCCTCAAGTTCGACGACGCAGATCATGCGGCGATCGATCGCGAGAATCCCACGCGCGAACTGCCGCTGCAGATCGGAGGAAATCTCGGGCGTCGGCTGAATGTTGTCTTCGGTGATCGTCAGAATGTCGGAGACCGCATCGACGAGCAGGCCGACGATTCGGCGTTTGATCTGGGCAACGATGATGACATGCCGCGCCGTCGGCTCGGCCTTCTTCATGCCGAGCCGCGCCGACAGGTCGATGATCGGCAGGACGGCGCCGCGCAGATTGACGATACCGAGCACGTAGGACGGCGCATGCGGCATGGCCGTTGCCGGCGTCCAGCCACGGATCTCGCGGACCGCCATGATATCGACGCAGAATTCCTGCTCGCCGATGCGAAACGCTATCAGCCTGCGCGATCCTTCCGAAAGGCTTTGAGCGGCGTACGACATCGACTTACCCCACAGCTGCCAAGGACATTTCCGGCTTCAGCGGCTGGCCGCGCGAGGCGGCCACCACGGCGTCGACGTCGAGGATGAGCGCGACGCGGCCATCGCCGAGAATGGTCGCGGCGGCGATCCCCGGAACGTGGGTGTAGTTCGCCTCGAGGCTCTTGATGACCACCTGGCGCTGTCCCTGGATCGCATCGACCATGAGCGCACGCTGGCCGCCGCCTTCGGATTCGACCAGCAGCGCCACGCCTTCGACCGGGTTTGCCTGGGTGGCACGGAAATTCAGGATGCGTCCGACATCGACCAACGGGCAGAAGCTGTCCCGGATCGAGATCAGCCGGTGGTTGGCACCGAAGGAGTGGATCGCGGAAGCCTCGGGCTGAAGCGTTTCGACGATCGCCGTCAGCGGCACCACCAGCGTCTGGCCCGCGACCGTGACCACCATGCCGTCGAGGACGGCAAGCGTCAGCGGCAGGCTCATCGTGAAGACCGAGCCGTGACCCGGCTTCGAAACGATGTTGATGCGGCCGCCAAGTGCCTGGATCGAGCGCTTGACCACGTCCATCCCGACCCCGCGACCGGAGATGTCGGAAATCTTGTCGGCGGTCGAGAAGCCGGGGAGGAAGATCAGGTTGTCGATCTCTTCGTCGCTAAGATTGGCGTCGGCCGCTATCAGGTCGTTGTCGATGGCCTTCTGCCGCACCTTTTCGCGGTTGATGCCGGCGCCGTCGTCGGCAAGCTCGATCAGGATACGGCCGGAGCGGTGCTTCGCCGTCAGGCGGACCGTGCCTTCCGGGTTCTTGCCGGCCGCGGCACGCTTTTCCGGGCTTTCGACGCCGTGGTCGACCGCATTGCGGATCATATGAGTCAGCGGCTCGGCGAGCTTGTCGATGACCGTCTTGTCGACTTCGGTATTCTCTCCCTCGGTGATCAGGCGGATCTGCTTGCCGGTCATGTCGGCGATTTCGCGAACGATGCGCGACATGCGCTGGAAGACCGGCTTGACCGGCTGCGCGCGGATCGCCATGACGCTGTCCTGGATCTCGCGCGTCAGCTGCTGCAGCTCTTCGAGACCCATGTTGATCGAGGACGTGCCGTTGGCGTCGTTCTCGACGACGCTCTGCGAGAGCATCGCCTGATTGATGACGAGTTCGCCGACGAGGTTGATCAGCCGGTCGACGCGGTCGAGATCGACGCGGATCGTCTGGCCGGCGGCGTTGTTCTGGGCAGCTGCATTGGCCGCGGTCGCAGCCGCTGCTGCGGCGGCGGCTTCCTTCTTCTCCACACGGGAGGCGGCGGCGGCCAACTGGGAAACGTTGCTTGCAATCTCGGCAGCAGAGACGGCGGCCTCGGCGTCACTGACGCGCTTCGGGTCCGCGGCGGGCGCCGGCTCTTCGTCGAGCATCGAAAGATCGAAAGCGACAGGCACCATCGGGCGCTCGTCGTCCGCCTCGCTTACGTCGGCAACCGCAAGCGCCACGTCCAGCTCGCAATCCCATTCGGCAAATTCGAAAACGGCGCGGATAGCCTCTTCGCCCTTGTCCGTGCGCAACGAGATCCGCCACGTCAGATAGGCGGCCTCGGCGTCGAGTTCTTCCAGGCGGGGCAGCGTCTCGGTATCGCAGTGGACAGACATTTCGCCGAGACGCGCCAGATCGCGCAGCAGCAAGGTGGCGTCGTTGCCCTTGGCGTAGAGATCGGAGCGCGGCTTGAAGGTGATTTCGTAGAGCGGCAGGTCGTCGTCGCCGCCGAGGTCGTCGTCCTCGAAATTGAACGGGATCGGCTGGAAGCCGCTGTCGTCGGTCGGCGCAGGCGATGACTTGACGGCAGCAGGCGCTGCTACCTTCGGCGCCGGCGTCTCGTTGGCTGCCGAGGCGACCGGCAGCTCGCCATGGGCAAGCGCCTCGAGTTCCTTCACCAGACCACGGCTTCTCGACTCGTCGACGCTGCCGCCGTCGCGCGCGGCATTGGTCAGATCCGCCAGCACGTCGGCGGATTTGAGCATCACCTTGAGCACGTCCACCGTCGGCTCCAGTTTGTTGGAGCGCACGCAGTCGAGCGTGGTTTCGAAGACATGGGCGAAGGCGACGAGGTCTTCGAGACCGAAGGCGCCTGCACCACCCTTGATGGAATGAACGGCCCGAAAGACGGCATTGACGGTTTCCGGATCGCGATCGCCGTCGTTCAGTTTCAGGAGACCCGATTCCAGTTCGGCGAGTTGCTCCTCGCACTCCTGGAAAAATATCTCTTTGATTTCGTTCATATCCATAGGAGGAGAATCCTGATTAAGCAGTTACGCGCTCGATAGCATCAATAAGTTTGGCAGGGTCGAAGGGCTTGACGATCCAGCCGGTCGCTCCGGCCTGGCGCGCCCGGTTCTTCTTTTCGGCATCGCTTTCGGTCGTCAGCACCAGGATCGGGGTGGCGCGGAACTTTTCGTTGCGCCGCACGCCCTCGATGAAGCCGAAGCCGTCGAGACGCGGCATGTTGATGTCGGTGACGATAACGTCAGGGTTCGATTCCTCGAGAACCTCCAACCCTTCGATGCCGTCTTCAGCCTGAACCGTCTCGAAGCCCGCATTGTTGAGCGTTACGAGCAGCATGTTACGAATGGTCCGTGAATCATCCACGGTCAGCACTTTCTTCCTCATTGCCGGATCTCCTTGGCAAGCAGGTGATCCATGTCGACACCGATCATCTGCATCGTTTTCTGAAACGCCTCCGATACCTTCGAGAAGGTGAAGGATAGCTTGTCTTCGTTCCACGTCTTGGCGGCAGCAAGGAGCACCTGGACGCACAGCGTCCCCAGCCGTTCCACCCCGGACGCGTCGATCGCGACATTGCTGCCGCGCAGGCCCATCAGTTTGCTGCGGAGTGTCGAGGCTTCGTTTAGATCCAGCACCGCGGCCAGATTGAGCGTCTTTTCAGCCTTCTTGCTCGGCATCAGTTTCGTCCTCGTTCATTGGTCCCGGGCGCTTGCGCGCCCCTGTTCACCCGATAAGATTTTTCAATAGGCATTCCGCTCGCCTCCAAGGCCGGCGACCCGCAGCGGCAGGTCGAATGCCGGCAACGCGTCCTCCTCGTCAGCCGCGCCGACGGCGGGCGCAGGCGTGGCAACAGCGCCCCGGCGCACAAAAGCAGCGTCGCTCGAATATTGCCGCTCGCGGGCAATGCGGAATTCGCGAACCGTCCGCCCGAGTTCGAGGATGACTGTATGAAGCTCGTCGGCGCCCTCTCCCGAACGTTGCGCCAGAGCGCCGGTTTCCGTGACCGCCCGACCGACATCGCCAAGTTCGACGGTGATCGAGCGCAGATTTTCGGCTTGAACGCCGGTCGCCTCGGCGATGCCGGAGATCTGGTCGTTGATGTCGGTCACCTGGCGAACGATGCTGCCGATCGCGTCCTGCGTGCGGCCGACCATCTGCACGCCGGCTTCGACCTGCGCCTTGGTGCCGGTCACCAGCGTCTTGATCTCGCGGGCCGCGTCCGCGGAGCGCTGGGCAAGCGCGCGCACTTCCTGGGCGACCACCGCAAAGCCGCGGCCGCTATCGCCGGCGCGCGCGGCCTCGATGCCGGCATTGAGCGCAAGCAGGTTGGTCTGGAAAGCAATCTCGTCGATGACGCCGATGATCTGGCCGATCTTCTCGGCCGACTGCTCGATATCAGCCATGGCGCTGATGGCCTGCCCGACCACATGGCCGCTCGTCTCGGCGGCCGTGCGGGTCGTCGCCACGGCGCGCTCGGTGACCCGGCTGTCGGCGGCGCTCGTTCGCACCTGCTCGGCAAGCTCGGCCAGGCGCCCTGACGAAAGGGAAAGCTGCTCGCGGTGGTCGGCGGCGCGCTGATCGAGCGCGCGGCTGTCGCGCGCAAGGATCGTTGTTGCAGCTTCCGCTGTCTGGACGCGGCTGGAAAGGCCGGAAAACTGCGACTGGATGTCGTCGAGGGCGGCGTTCAGCATCGCCGCGAGATCGCCATAGGCTTCGGGCACATCGGCCGGCATGCGTGCGGTCAGGTCGCGCTCCGAAAGCGCCCGGATCACGTCGCCGAAGATCTGCCCCACATCGGCAAGGTCGCTCGCCCGCTGCTCGGCGAGCGCCCGCTGGTGGTTGAGGCGCTGCTCGTTGAAGCGCAGCGAAACGGCGATTTCGACGTCCACCATCACGAGCCGGATGACGGCGGCCATCAACTCCTGGAGTTCGCGGGCCCTTCGCCTCGCGCCCGGCAGGATGGAACCGCCACGAGCCTCCTCGACGAGGCTGGAAAGGAGATGCTCCAGCATGATGCCGTGGCCGGCGACGTGCCAGCGCGGCTCGATTCCCATCTTGCCGTTCGAATCCGAGAGGATCTTGACGCGCTCGGCATAGAGGCTGTCGAAGCGCGCGTCCGTCAAGACGTCCCAGTGGGAGGTCTGAAGATCATGAAGGCGTTCGACCTGGCGCTCGCTCGAGAAATGGCGCGACGCATCGGGAAATGACTGATAGCGCTGGAAAAGATCGCGCAGGCCGGCCTTCAGCCCGTCCTGCAACAGCGGCCGATTGCGGCGCACGAGGTCGCATTGCTCGGCATTAAGACCGGCGAAGCGCAATCGGTCGCGGAGGCTGCCTGCTTGCGCCCGTCGAGCCTGATCTGATGGCGAA
Source organism: Rhizobium sp. RAF56 (assembly GCF_052113965.1). NCBI lineage: Bacteria > Pseudomonadati > Pseudomonadota > Alphaproteobacteria > Hyphomicrobiales > Rhizobiaceae > Rhizobium > Rhizobium sp. RAF56. Next base: position 84,370 of record NZ_JBFRDU010000018.1, on the reverse strand, counting down.
TCTTGCGCCAATGCCGTCCCCACCGAAGTGTCGTGCTGAAATCGCCACGACCAAGCCGCGTTTATCCAGTTCTCGGGCAATGAAATTGTGAGGAGAGATTTCCGTCGCCGGCTGGATGGCCGGCGGGGCAGAGACCCGCTCTTTCACCAAAATCTGTTCCTGGAACCATCTGATGAAATAATACCGGATCGGACCCGGTACGTGCGGTGCGGCCTCATGCCTGGTGGGAACGAGCGACAGCTTCCCATTCCGACGTATGTTGCCCCATGTTTATGGTTAATTCCTTGCTCGAAGGTTAATTGGCGGGGGCCGCATGCGCTTTTGCCGCACATTGCGTTTTGGCCGCGCAATTCACCGTTCCGTCCAGCTACGAGCAAGTTTGGGCCGATAGGCAACGGAGGTTGAAACAGCTTTGATGCCGACAGGATAGAGCAATGATTGTTCTGGGTTTGGGTGCTGTACTTACGTCCTCCATGACGCTGACGGCGGTGTTCGTGCTATCCCGCATCGACGACGCTCGCCAACGGGCGACGCTGCGCGTTCTCTAGGGCACCAGCGATCTCGCGCCGGCAAAGACTGGCGCAGGGGCCGATCCTCGCTTATGAAGGCCGGATTCGACCCCAGCCGCCAGGATCGTTCATGTCCAGCATCGATTTCGCTGAAACGCGCGCAAGCACCCTCACCGTCAAAACCGCGCTCATCATCATGTTTGCCGTGACGCTCTGGCGCGTGGTGATGCTCTATTTCAACGCGACGGACCTGTTCGTCGACGAGGCGCAGTATTGGCTCTGGGGGCAGAACCTCGATTTCGGCTATTATTCCAAGCCGCCGATGATTGCCTGGGTGATCCGGCTCTTCGACGCGCTGTCCGGTTCGAACGACACCTTCTGGGTCAGGCTTTCGGCGCCGCTCTTTCATCTCGGCAGCGGGCTTGTCCTGATGCTGGCGACGCGCCGGCTGCTCGGAGCCGAGACCGCTCCCTGGGTCGGCGTGACCTTCGTGACGCTGCCGGCCGTCTCGCTGTCGTCGGTGCTCGTTTCCACCGATACGGTGCAGATCTTCTTCATCTCCATCGCGCTGTGGGCGTTTTTCGGTTTGAACGCCAAACGTTCGGTCGCCGAGGCGGTGGTACTCGGCCTGAGCCTCGGGCTCGCCTTCATGACAAAATATTCGGTGCTCTTCCTGCTGCCGGGCGCTTTGGTGGCGATGGCGACGTTGCCGTCCGCGCGCGTCGCATGGCGCGACGTCTTCATCGCGGCGATCGTCGGCGCCATCGTGATCGCCCCGAACCTCTGGTGGAACCTGACGCATGGCGCGGCGACGGTGCGGCATACGCAGGCGATCGCCCATTGGGGCGACGACAAGGCCTCGCCGTTCAATCCGCTTGGCGCGCTGTCCTTTTTCGGGGCGCAGTTCGGCGTCGTCGGCCCCCTCGTCTTCCTCGCCATGCTGTTCGCCGTCACCAGAATGATCCGCGGCCAATGCTCGCGGGAAGAGAAGCTGCTGATCTGGCTTTCGGTCCCCGTCGTGCTGCTCATCACATTGCAGGCGCTGTTTGCCAAGGCCTATGCCAACTGGGCGGTCGCCGCCTATGCGGCCGGCACCATCCTTGCGGTCTTGGAGCTTAAAAGACTGCGCCGCGGGCTTCTGAACTCCTTGATTATCAACGGCGTCGTGGCGGTCGTCATCCCGCTGCTCACGGTATTCGCGACCGATCTGAAGCTGCCGAACGGCGAACTCGTCATGAAGCGCTACATGGGACGCAGCGCCGTCAGCCTGGATATCGCCCGGATCGCCGAGCAGGCTGCCACCGGCATCGTGGTTGCCGAGGACCGCGACATCCTGGGCGACCTCTTCTATACGCTCAGGGACAAGCCGCTGCGCATCTATGCCCGCGATCTCGGTGGCTTCCCGACGAGCTACTACGAGCAGAGGTTTCCCTTCCCCGCCGCAACGACGGCCGAGAACGTCCTATTTGTCGCGACCGAGCCTTTCACCTGCGTCGACGGCACGAGTGAAGCGCTGAAGACCTGGCAACCCGACTTCGGCTACAAGAGGGGCAGAACGCTTTATGCCTACCGAGTCTCCCCGCATTGCCTCGCACCACCCGCTTCGAATTGACGCGTGCGGGTGACTTGCGGGGTCCGGTGCCGGAGTGGCAGGCTGAAGGACAAGCTCTCCTTGATTCAAGGCCGGCTATCGCCCATAGTCCGCGATAAGCCATAAAAGTCATATATTTACACTGTCCGGAGGTGACGATGCAGCATGACACGCCCCTGATTACGACCATCGTCGCGGGCCTCGTGCTGGCTTTCATCCTCGGCACCATCGCCAATCGGCTGAAAATGCCGCCGCTGGTCGGCTACCTGCTGGCGGGCGTGCTGTCGGGTCCCCATACGCCCGGTTTCGTCGCCGACCAGACGCTGGCGCCGGAACTTGCGGAAATCGGCGTGATCCTGCTGATGTTCGGCGTCGGGCTGCACTTTTCGCTGAAAGACCTTCTGACGGTGCGCGGCATCGCCGTGCCGGGCGCGATCGTTCAGATCGCCTTTGCCACGCTGCTCGGCTGGGGGCTCGGCGCGCTGATGGGCTGGCCGATCGGCGGCAGCCTGGTCTTCGGCCTCGCGCTCTCAGTTGCTTCCACCGTCGTGCTCCTGAAAGCGCTGCAGGAACGGCGGCTCGTCGAGACCGAACGCGGCCGCATCGCCGTCGGCTGGCTGATCGTCGAGGATCTGGCCATGGTGCTGGCCCTGGTTCTGATCCCGGCCGCCGCAAGCGTCAGCGGCGACGGTCACGGCGGCACGGAACCGTTGTCGACGGCGTTGAACCATCTGCTCGGCCTCGATCTCGGCATCGGCGGCATCATTGCCGCCACCCTCGTCAAGGTCGCCCTTTTCGTTGCGGTCATGCTGGTTTTCGGCGGCCGCGTCATTCCGTGGCTGCTTCATCGTACCGCGCAGAGCGGCTCGCGCGAGCTTTTCAGCCTCGGCGTGCTTGCGATCGCCCTTGGCGTTGCATTCGGTGCGGCAAAACTCTTCGGCGTTTCGCTTGCCCTCGGCGCCTTCTTCGCCGGCATGGTTCTCGCCGAAAGCGAGCTTAGCCACCGCGCGGCGGAGGAGAGCCTGCCCTTGCGGGATGCCTTCTCGGTCCTGTTCTTCGTCTCGGTCGGCATGCTCTTCAACCCGGTGATCCTGATCGAGCGCCCGCTGCCGGTCCTTGCAACCCTCTTCATCATCATCGTCGGCAAGTCGGTCGCCGCCTTCTTCATCGTGCTCGCCTTCCGCAAACCGCTATCGACGGCACTGACGATCTCGGCAAGCCTTGCTCAAATCGGCGAGTTCTCCTTCATCCTCGCCGCCTTCGGCGTCGAGCTCGGTCTGCTGCCGCCCGAGGGCCGGGATCTCATTCTTTCCGGCGCGATTCTGTCGATCATCCTCAACCCGCTGGTGTTCGTCGCCTGCGACTGGCTCAATCGGCGGCTCGGCGCGCGCGCCTCCGAAGGCGAAAGTGCCGAAAAGGCCGCCAAGCCCGACAATACGATTTCCGAAACAGAGGGCCGTTATCCTCCGCCGACGCAGAGCGACACCGAGGTCGGCCCGACCTCGCTTCGGGGCCATGCCATCGTCGTCGGCTATGGCCGGGTCGGCAAGATACTCGCCGAAAGCCTGCAGGCTTCGGGCACTCCCTTTCTCGTCATCGAGGATACCGACAGCCGTATCGCCGAGCTTCGCGGTAGCGGCATCGAGGCGGTCTATGGCAATGCGGCTTCCGCCGGCACGCTCGCCTACGCCAACGTGGAAGGCGCTCTCAGCCTTGCCGTCGCCATCCCGAATGCCTTCGAGGCTTGCGGTGTGACGCAGCAGGCGCGCGCCATCAACCCTTCGCTGCTGATCGTCGCACGCGCCCATTCCGACGCCGAAATCACCGAGTTGAAAGCCTATGGAGCCGACGCGGCGATCATGGGCGAGCGCGAAATCGCCCTGGGAATGGTTGACCAGATGACCCGACTGCATCATGAGAGGGCGCAATAAGCGGCAAAAGCCGCTATACTGGGCCGCAATCCCCAGCTCAGGCGCGGCCGGTCTAGGAACCGGGGCCGGAGGCTGCTATAGGGACGGCCCAATGAACCCGCTTGCCGCAACCAACAAAGGTCGCTTCGACACGTGAACCCATCCGAATACGGCATCGCCGACGGCGAAGAGACGAATAACGGCGCACGGCCCACCATGCCGCGCCTCGTTGCGTCCCTGGTCGTCGCCTTCTTTGCCTATCTCGGGCTCGCGATCGGCGGCGGCTTCGGCGCGGCGGCAACGGCGGAAACCAATTCGTTCTCGGCCGGCAAAGGCACGCAGCCGCTTTATCTGTCGCTGCGCGACACCGCGCGCGGTGTTCTGGCCTCGTCCGAGCGCGACCTCGAACCGAAGGGCGCCTGGCACGACGGCAACGACGCGCTCGTTCCGACGCCCACCTCGCTCATTCTTCCCTATACGGCGTTGCCCACGGGCGATGCCCTGAAGCCGCTTGCGGCGGAACTGCCGGCGCCCGGCGCCTATCTGGCACGCGGGCCGCCCGTTCGCGCCTGAACAGCCTGCGCGCGGCGCGGCTTCAATAAAATTCACACCGACACCCGCCAGCGACCTTCGCTGGCACAAGCGTATTCAAGGATATCCATATGCGCACTTCCCGTTGGCTCGTGTTCACCTATTCGGTGATCATCGTGCTGGGCCTTCTGATTGCCCTCCCCAACGTCCTGTCGCAGGCCACACTTAGCCGCCTGCCGACATGGCTTCCCCACAGCCAGGTTTCCCTCGGTCTCGACCTGCGCGGCGGCTCGCACCTCGTTCTCGAGGTGGATGAAGCCGACCTGACCAAGGAGCGGCTGCAGTCGCTGCTGCAGGACGCCCGCCGCGTGCTCCGCACCAAGAGCATCCAGACGAAGTCCGTCGTCCTCTCCCAGAACCAGATCGTCGTCACGCTGACCGATCCTGCACAGAGCGATGTGGCCGTTACCGAGCTGAAGACGCTTTCGAACGTCATCACTACGGGGCTGACCGCCGGCCAGTCCGACCTGACCGTGACGCCCAACGGCGGCACGATCAATCTTGCCTTCTCGCCCGCCGGCATCAATGCCAACGTCGAAGCCGCGGTGCAGCAGAGCCTCGAAGTCATCCGCCAGCGCGTCGACCAGGTGGGCGTGGCGGAGCCGACAATCCAGCGTATCGGCAGCAACCGCGTGCTCGTGCAGCTGCCGGGCGCGCAGGATCCCTCGCGCCTTCGCGAACTGCTCGGCTCGACCGCGAAGATGTCGTTCCACATGCTCGCCGAAACCGGCGACATCAACAATCCGCCCGCCGGCGTGACGGTCATGAAGGACGAGAAGGGCACGCCGTTCCCGATCCAGGACCGCGTCGAGCTTTCGGGCGACCGTCTGTCGGATGCGCGCGTCGGTTTCGACCCGAATACGCATGAGCCGCTCGTTACCTTCCGCTTCGACAATGCCGGCGCTGCCCGCTTTGCCGAAATCACCCGCGAAAACGTCGGCAAGCCCTTCGCCATCGTGCTCGACAACAAGGTGCTGAGCGCGCCTGTCATCCGCGAGCCGATCACCGGCGGTTCCGGCCAGATCTCCGGCAGCTTCAGCGCCGAAAGCGCTACGACGCTTGCAGCCCTGCTGCGCGCAGGCGCGCTGCCTGCCAAGCTAACCGTCATCGAAGAGCGCACCGTCGGCGCCGACCTCGGCGGCGACGCGATCCGCATGGGTATCTATTCGGGCATCGTCGGCTTTATCCTCGTCGCGGCCTTCATCTTCATTCTCTATGGAACGTGGGGCATCCTGGCGAACGTGGCTCTGTTGATCCACACGATCCTGACGTTCTCGGCCCTCACGCTCGTCGGCGCAACGCTCACCCTGCCGGGTATCGCCGGTGTCGTTCTCGGCATCGGCCTTGCGGTCGACGCGAACGTCCTGATCAACGAGCGTATCCGCGAAGAGACGCGTAAGGGCAGGAGTGCGTTTGCCGCCATCGATACCGGCTTCAAGCGCGCCTACTCGACCATCATCGACGGCAACATGACGGCCCTGATCGCTGCCGCGATCCTGTTCTATTTCGGCTCGGGACCGGTTCGCGGCTTTGCCGTGACCATGGGCCTCGGCCTGATCATCTCGATGTTCACCTCGGTCGCGTTCGTGCGCGTCGCGATGATCGAGATCACCCGCCGCCGCAAGCTGAAGGTGATGAACATCAAGCCGCTGATCCCATTCAGCCCCTATGACAAGCACATCCAGTTCATGAAGGCGCGCTTCTTCGGCGTAACCGTTTCGGCGCTGCTTTCCATCGCTTCGGTCGTGCTCTTCATTCATCCGGGCCTGAACTACGGCGTCGATTTCCGCGGCGGCATCCAGATGTCGGTGAAGACCTCGGAGGTAGCGGATCTCGCGACGTTCCGCGAAGGCCTGAACACCCTCGGCCTTGGTGAAATCTCGCTGCAGTCCTTCGGCGACAACCACAGCATTCTCGTTCGTGCCCAACGGCAGGACGGCGGCGAAGAGGCGCAGACGGCAGCGGTGACCAAGCTGAAGGCCGAGGTCGCCAAGATCGACCCGGGGGCCACCGTCGAAGGCACCGACGTCATCGGCCCGAAAGTCTCGGGCGAGCTTGCCTGGGCCGGTATCCTCTCGGTCGTGATCGCCAGCTTTGCGATGCTCTTCTACATCTGGTTCCGGTTCGAGTGGCCGTTTGCCGTCGGTGCCATCGTCACGCTGGTGCTCGACGTCACCAAGGCGATCGGCTTCTTCGCGATCACCGGCCTCGACTTCAACCTGACGGCGATTGCCGCCATCCTGACGCTCGTCGGCTACTCGGTGAACGACAAGGTCGTCGTCTATGACCGCATGCGTGAAAACATGCGCCTCTACAAGTCGATGCCGCTGCGCGAGATCATCGACAAGTCGATCAACGAGACCCTGGCGCGAAGCCTCTATACCAATGCGACGGCCTTCCTCGCTCTCGTTCCAATGGCGATCTGGGGTGGCAGCGCGGTTTCGAGCTTCGCGATCCCGATGGTCTTCGGCATTCTCGTCGCCGGCGCCTCGTCGATCTTCATCGCAGCGCCGATCCTGCTCTTCCTCGGCGACTGGCGCCAACGCCACCGCAGCCATGCGGCCGAGGCAGCAGCCATCGAGGACGAAAAGTCGAAGCGGGCTCCGGCCGCCTAGAGTAAACTCTTGAGACAGCGTGTCCGGTTCGCCGGGCACGCCTCCCCCACCCCCGGTTAGAGTTCCGGAAAACCGTTTCACATTTTTCCTGAAACTGCTTTAAAGCGCCGGCGTGTGCAACGGCAGGCCACCGGGGCTTGGTACGGGGATTTTCTCCAGCGCGCCGTGCTCGTGTTCGGCGATCAGCGCGTATTTCCCATCCTGCGTGAAGGCGATATCGTCCGGCAGGCGACCGTTGGTCGGGATGTGCCCGACGATCTTTCCCGTCGGATCGATCAGACAGATGTCCCCCTCGCCATACTTCGCGCAATAGAGCATGCCGCTGCGATTGAAGGCGAGGCCGGCTGGCCCCTTCAGGCCCCCGGTCACCTGAGAGCGCGACACGTGCGCGAAAGTTTGCGGCTTGCCGCCGATGACCTGGCGGTACACGGTGCCGGTCAGCGTCTCGCTGTAATAGAGCAGTCCCTCGGCGTCGAAGGCAACGCCGTTGGCCATCAGCAAGCCCGTCGCCAGCGTGCGAAGCACCCGCCCCGCCTGCGGGTCGATCTGATAGATGCGGCCGTTGTAGGCGGCGTCGTAATAGTCGGGACGGATATCGGCGTCATCGACGAGATCGGAGAGGCGGACGCCGCAATCGCTCATATAGAGAAGCCCGTCAGGGCCGAAGGCAAGGTTTTTCGGCAACACGAACGGCTGGTCTTTCGTTCCCGCGATCGTCTTCAGGATCTGGCCGTCGGGCGACAGCCGCACGACCGTGTTTCCCGGTCCGCCGGCGACCCAGAAGCAGCCATCGCCATCGATTGCGAGCCCGATCGGATGCCCCTCGACCCTGCAGATCTCGTGCCGGACCCCTTGCGCGCCGATGATGATGAGTGCCCCGCCGCCGGCCTCGGCCTCCACGAGTGCCACGCCACCGTCTTTCAACGCGACCAACCCGTCGGGCTGGTGCAACGCGGTTGCGATCGTCTCGTTCATACCGAAGTGTCCTCGACGCTGTCGGTTGCTTGGGAGAGAAGGCTAGCCTTAACCCGATGGGTTGTAAACGATGTCGCGGCGAAAGAGATGATCGCCTCCCCAGGCTAATGCGTTGCTCGCCAACGTTGTTTCAGCCGACCCGAAAGAACCGGGCGGGTTCCGCCTTCGTCTTGACAGGCCGCCCTCGCCGGAACATTTATCGAACACCCGGGCGGTTCCCCACGTGATTCCTTGATGCGGATCGCCCGCGGCCTCATCCGGCCGCTTGAGGAGTTGAGATGAACGCCGCCTACCTCGAAAAGCTCAATCCGCAGCAGCGCCTCGCCGTCGAGCATGGCACGGAAATCGACGGCAGCCACATCGCCGGGCCGCTCCTCGTCATCGCTGGTGCCGGCTCCGGCAAGACCAATACGCTGGCGCACCGCGTCGCGCACCTGATCGTCAAGGGCGCCGATCCGCGCCGTATCCTGCTCATGACCTTTTCCCGCCGGGCCGCCGCCGAGATGGCGCGCCGGGTCGAGCGTATCTGCGGCCAGGTCCTGGGGCCGAACGCCGCCGTCATGGCCGATGCGCTCGCCTGGGCGGGTACTTTCCATGGCATCGGCGCGCGGCTCTTGCGCGACTATGCCGAACAGATCGGCGTCGACCCCGCCTTCACCATCCATGATCGCGAGGACAGCGCCGATCTGATGAACCTCGTCAGGCACGAACTCGGTTTTTCGAAAATGGAAAGCCGTTTTCCGACCAAGGGCACCTGCCTTGCGATCTATTCGCGCGCGGTCAATTCCGAAGCGCCGCTCGAAACTATCCTGCGCGACGCCTTTCCCTGGGTAGCTGCCTGGGAGAAGCAGCTGCGCGAACTCTTCGCGGCCTACGTCGAGGCCAAGCAGACGCAGAACGTGCTCGATTACGACGACCTGCTGCTCTACTGGGCCCATATGGTTCACGAGCCGCTGATCGCGGAGGACATTGCCGGGCGCTTCGACCACGTGCTCGTCGACGAATATCAGGACACCAACCGGCTGCAGGCCTCGATCCTGATGGCGCTCAAGCCGGGCGGGCAAGGGCTCACCGTCGTCGGCGACGATGCGCAATCGATCTACTCGTTCCGCGCCGCGACCGTGCGCAACATCCTCGATTTCCCCGCTTCCTTCAGCCCGGCCGCCAATGTCGTCACGCTCGACAGAAACTACCGCTCGACCCAGCCGATCCTGGCTGCCGCAAACGCCGTCATCGAGCTTGCCTCCGAGCGCTTCACCAAGAACCTTTGGACCGAACGGCAATCCAGCAGCCGGCCGCGGCTGGTGACCGTGCGCGACGAGGCCGACCAGGCCCGCTACGTCGCCGACCAGATCCTGGAAAACCGCGAGGGCGGCACGCGGCTGAAGCAGCAGGCGGTGCTGTTCCGCGCCTCGCACCACAGCGGCGCGCTGGAGGTGGAGCTGACGCGCCGCAACATCCCATTCGTCAAATTCGGCGGGCTGAAATTCCTGGACAGCGCCCATGTCAAGGACATGCTGGCGGCGCTGCGTTTCGCCCAGAACCCGCGCGACCGCGTCGCCGGCTTCCGGCTGATGCAGCTTTTGCCCGGTATCGGCCCCTCGACTGCGCAGCGGGTTCTCGACGCCATCGGCGAGGAGACCAATCCGCTCGGAGCGCTCGCCACGCTGCCGGCCCCGCCTCGCTCGGGCGAGGATTGGAAAAGCTTTGTCGCCACGCTCAGCGAACTGAAGACCGGCAAGGCCGGCTGGCCGGCCGAAATCGGCCTGGTGCGGCAATGGTACGAGCCGCATCTCGACCGTCTGCACGAGGACGCCTCGACCCGCCAGGCGGACCTTATCCAGCTCGAACAGATCGCCGGCGGCTATCCCTCCCGTGAGCGCTTCCTCACCGAACTCACCCTCGATCCGCCCGATGCCACCAGCGACCAGGCCGGCGTGCCGCTCCTCGACGAGGACTATCTCATCCTTTCGACCATTCATTCGGCCAAGGGCCAGGAGTGGACGAAGGTCTTCATGCTGAATGTCGTCGACGGCTGCATACCGTCCGATCTCGGCGTCGGAACCAGCGCCGAGATCGAGGAGGAGCGGCGCCTTCTCTACGTCGCCATGACACGCGCCAAGGACGGCCTCGATCTCGTGGTGCCGCAACGCTTCTTCACCCACGGGCAGAACGCGCAGGGCGACCGCCACGTCTACGCCTCGCGCTCGCGCTTCATTCCGGCGACGCTACTGCAGTTCTTCGAGGTCTGCGGCTGGCCACTTGCCAGAGCGGAAAGCGCTGCCGCCGCGCACGCGCGTCAGGTCCGCGTCGACGTCGGCGCGCGCATGCGCGGCATGTGGCGCTAGGCAAATTCCAGGAAAAGTGGGAAGCGGTTTCCCTCCCGAATTGCGCAAATCTTCTGAGCCTAAATGACCTCGCGGAACATCTCGATGATGGCGGAGAAATCGCGGTTGCCGTTGCCGCGCTTTTCGAAAAGGGCAAAGAGCTGCGCTGCCTCTGCCCCGAGCGGGGTCACGGCACCGCTCGCGGACGCCGCCTCCTGCGCCAGCTTGAGATCCTTCAGCATCAGAGCGGCGGCAAAACCCGGCTTGTAGCCATTGTTGGCGGGCGAGGCCGGTACAGGCCCCGGCACCGGGCAATAGGTGGTGAGCGACCAGCACTGGCCGGAGGACGTGGAGGCGACATCGAACAGGGCCTGGTGCGAAAGGCCGAGTTTTTCGGCGAGCGCAAAGGCCTCGCAGACGCCGATCATGGAAATGCCGAGGATCATGTTGTTGCAGATCTTCGCGGCCTGCCCCGCCCCGTCCTCGCCGCAGTGAACGATGCGCTTGCCCATCGCTTCGAGGAGCGGCTTTGCCTGCGCAAAGCTCTCCGGCGAACCGCCGGCCATGAAGGTGAGCGTGCCGGCGGCAGCGCCCCCGGTCCCGCCGGATACGGGCGCGTCGAGGGAGAGGCAGCCCGCCTGCCTCGCCATCGCATGCGCCTGGCGGGCACTTTCGACATCGACCGTCGAGCAATCGATAATGAGCATGTTCTTTGCCGGCGCCCGCAGAATATCGCTCCAAACGGAAATCACATGCTGGCCCTTCGGCAGCATGGTGATCGCGACTTCCGCGTTGGCGAGCGCCTCGCTCAGGATACTCGCCGGCTTCACGCCCGTTGCCTCAGCAGCCTTCAGCGTGTCGTGCGACAGATCGAACCCGGTCAGGGAATGGCCGGCCCTTACGAGATTGGCGGCCATCGGCCCGCCCATGTTGCCAAGCCCGATAAATGCGATGCGTGTCATGGCCACGTTTCCTCCCGTTCGATCGACCTGTTCGCTGTAGTCCTAAAACAACGCCTGCGGCGCAGGCGCGAAAAAGCGCTCGATATCCGCCTCGCCGACCTCCCCAAGGCTCGCCGGCGACCATTTCGGATTGCGGTCCTTGTCGATGACGGCCGCGCGCACGCCCTCGTAGAAATCCGGGTTCGCAAGGATCTGCAGGCCGACGCCGAATTCGCGCGTGAGGCATTCGGCAAGGCTTGCGCTTTTGGCGCCGGCGCGCAGCAGCCGCAGCGTCAGTTTGAGGCTCGTCGGCGAGCGGGTGGCGATGACGCGTTGCGCCTCGCTTGAGAAGGTGTCCGTCGCCGCGGCAAGCGCTTCGACGATCCCCTCGACGGTATCGTGCGCGAAGGCGCGATCGATGGCGGGGCGATGGGCTTCCAGGCGACCTCCGACGGCGTCGCTCGCCATCTCCGCGATCGCCCGATGCACGTCGAGTGCCGTGGCCGAGGGGGGAAGCGCTGCAACCGCATCGACCAGCGCCGGCAGTCTCTCGGACGGCACGCAATGGTCGGCGAAGCCTGCGTGGATCGCATCCGCAGCGCCGATATCCAGCGCGGTGAGGCCCATATAGGTTCCGGCCTCGCCCGGCGCGTGCGACAAAAGCCAGGTGGCGCCGACATCCGGAAAATAGCCGATACCGGTTTCAGGCATCGCAAGCCGCGTGCGCTCGGTGACGACACGGTGGCTGCCATGGGCCGAAAGCCCGACGCCGCCGCCCATGGTGATGCCGTCCATCAGCGCGACATAGGGTTTCGGATAGGTGGCGATGGCATAATTCAGGCGAAATTCCTCTCGCCAGAAGGCGGCGGCCTCGTCGGTCCCTTCCTTTCCGCTGCGATAGATCGCCCTGATGTCGCCGCCAGCGCAAAATCCGCGCTCTCCCTCCCCGAGAACGACGATGCTCGCAACGCCGCTATCCGCCGCGAAGGCTTCCAGCGCTGCCGCAATCACCCGTACCATCTGCAAGGTCAGGCTGTTCAGCGCCTTTTGCCTGTTGAGGCGAACGATGCCGGCCGAACCTCGGCGTTCGACGATGACGTCGTCCGTTTCGCTGATCGCTCTCTTCGCATCCATCGGCATCCTCGCTGTTTATTTCGTTGCTGCGCAAACCCGGAGGGAACTATGTAGCAAATAACATAAGAAAAACGGATGCAGCGCGGAGTGGGTTTCAGCCATGGCGCCACAAGCCTTAATCCGCGTAGATCGCAGCCTCCTCGCAGCAATAATTTCCTTCCGCGAAAGTGGTTCGGACGTCGAGGTATTCAGGAACGGGATATCGCCACTTATCTTTTCCCCGGCGAGAATTCGCTAAGGTGTGCTTGGGCGCAGTATCCTAGCAAGACATTGACAAGATCGGCATCTTCTTGGAAGGTAAAGGACGAAACTGGAGGCGAAATCTCGCGATTTTCTGCTATGTCGGTACTGCTTGGACGTGTCGAACTCGTCTTGGTAACTGAACGTTCCGCTTCTAGGTGATGCGGCTTTTGGAGACAAAATGGCCCAGCGCAAGATTGCTACGTACCTATCGTACGGCTCGTACCGTGATGCGACCGAAGCATTCGGCGTGGCCAAGGTTCGGAGCGAGCGTGGCCCGGATGAAGATCTCTTTTCCTTGGAGTATCAGCGCAAGCATCAAGTTGGTCCAGACTACGACCCCAACTATTTCGAGAAACTCCAGACGCTTATCGAGGAAAATTACGGCCCGCTTGGCGAATTCAGAGTTGTGAATGGTTGATCAAGCTTCGAATAAAGCGTGAAGCTCAAGCCGCCCTATCGGGTTGAAAACGTCCCACTTCCTCAGAAGTGGGATTTTGTTTGGTGTGCGTATCCTCATGCCGAAAAGCCTGCCCGGCCTGGTCCGTACCCCCGTCCTTGCATTGTAAGGGCCGCAGGTTTTGTTGCTGTGCAAAACGGTGGGGAGATGCCCTGGGTGAAAGTCGTGTATTGCACCAAGCAGATCGATCTGCTCGATGAACATGGTTTTATCATTGACGATCCAGTTCATTTGAAGCAATGCGGGCTGTTTCTGGAAACCCTTGTAGTAACGAATAAGATGACCGGGCTTCCGTGGTCTCCCTCGTTTTTCGACAAGCGGCAGAAGGACAATATCGGCCCCGTGATCGGGCGGTTGCCCGACGAACTGAGGCAGAAAGTGACCGAGCTCTTTTCGGGCTTTTAGACTGCTTCTCCTGCCGACATGATAGCTGAACCACGGCCAACTATCTCTCGTCGAACACGCAACCCGAAACGCCAGGGGAGCATCCATTTTTTGGACCCGAACCGGGCGGCATTTGCCACAGAACCTCGCAATTCCGGACGGAAAACCGTTTCACACTTTTCGCGGAATTGCTTCAACGGTTGTCGGCGAGGATCATCTCCGCCGCTTTTTCGGCAATCATGATCGTCGGCGAATTGGTGTTGCCCGACGTGATCGACGGCATCACCGACGCGTCGGCGATCCTGAGCCGCTTCAGTGCCCTCAGCCTCAGGCGCGGGTCGACGACGCTTTCCCGATCTCCGCCCATGCGGCAGGTGCCGACGGGATGGAAGATCGTCGTGCCGATATCGCCGGCCGCCTTTTCCAGGTCCGCCTCGCTCTCGAAGGCGCGGCCAGGCTTGAACTCTTCGGGCTTGAAGCGGGCGAAGGCGGGCTGCGCGACGATCTTCCGCGTCAGGCGGATCGAACGGGCGGCAATCTCGCGGTCGCGCGGCGTCGACAGATAGTTTGGGTCGATCGCGGGCTGCGCGGCGAAATCCGGGCTCGTCACATGCACCGTGCCGCGACTTTCCGGCCTGAGGTTGCATACACTTGCGGTGATCGCCGGAAAGGTATGAACGGGATCGCCGAACCTGTCCAACGAGACCGGCTGGACATGATATTGCAGGTCCGGGGTCTCCTTGTCCGGTCCGGAGCGGGTGAATATGCCAAGCTGACTCGGCGCCATCGCCATCGGGCCGGAACGGCGGACGAGATATTCAAGCCCGATCGCCGCCTTGCCGAACAGGCTGCTCGCCTTTTCGTTGAGGGTCGGCACGCCGCTGACCTTGTAAGCCATGCGCAGCTGCAGATGGTCCTGCAGGTTTTCCCCGACCCCCTTCACCTCGTGCAGCACGTCGACGCCGGCCCGGCGAAGCACATCGCCCCGGCCGATACCGGAAAGCTCAAGGATGTGCGGCGAGCCGATCGCGCCGGCCGACAGAACGGTTTCCTTCGTGGCATCGGCGCGCTTGGCGACGCCGTCATGCTGGTACTCGACCCCGACCACGGCATCCCCCTCGATCAGCAGCCGGCGGACCTGAGCCTTGGTCAGCACCGTCAGATTTGGCCGCTTCGTCGCCGGGCGCAGGAAGGCTTTTGACGTGTTCCAGCGGATGCCGGAGCGCTGGTTGACGTCGAAATATCCGGAGCCCTCGTTGTCGCCACGGTTGAAGTCGGGCGTTTCGGGAATGCCGGCCTCCTTGGCTGCCTGCTGGAACGCGTCGAGCACGGCCCAGCGCACCCGCGCCTTTTCGACCCGCCACTCGCCGCCGGCCCCGTGCGCGTCGTCCCCGCCGCGGTAATAATCTTCCGATCGCATGAAGGCGGGCAGCACGTCGTCCCAGGCCCAACCTTCGCAGCCGAGTTGGCGCCACAGGTCGTAGTCGCGCGCCTGGCCACGCATATAGATCATGCCGTTGATCGAGGAGCAGCCGCCCAGCACCTTGCCGCGCGGGTAGATCAGCGCCCGGCCGTTGAGCCCGGGGATGGCGGCCGTCGTGAAGCACCAGTCCGTGCGCGGGTTGTTGATGCAGTAGAGGTAGCCGACCGGGATGTGGATCCAGTGATAATTGTCGCTGCCGCCGGCCTCGAGCAGCAAAACCCGGTTCGTTCTATCTGCGGATAGGCGGTTTGCGAGCACGCAGCCGGCACTGCCGGCGCCGATGATGATGTAGTCGAAACGATCCATGGCCCATACTACCTCAGAATTCGCCGCAGGGCCTTTGAGCAGTCCCAGGAAAAGCGTGAAACGGGTTTCCGTCCGGAACTGCGTGAAAACAAAAAGATAGAGCGGATCTGCGATTCATCTGCTCTAGCGCCGGTACTCGAAGCCCAGCAGCCGGCCGAGCTTCGAGGCATAGAATTCGCCGACGACGCCGCGGCGGAAGATGAGGACGCAGACCATGAAGACGATGCCGGTGATGATGGTGACCGGAAATTCGGACGTCGCGAGATAGTTTTCGAGCGCCACCACGAAGCCTGCGCCGAAGAGCGGGCCGATGAGGGTGCCGATGCCGCCGAGCAGGGTCATCAGGATGACTTCGCCGGACATTTGCCAGGCGACGTCGGTGAGCGTCGCGAACTGGAAGACGAGCGCCTTTACGCCGCCCGCAAGCCCCGCGAGCGCCGCCGACATCACGAATGCGCCGAGCTTGTAGCGCGCGACCGAATAGCCGAGCGAGACTGCGCGCGCCTCGTTCTCGCGGATCGATTTCAGGATCATGCCGAAGGGAGAGTTGACGAAGCGCCAGATCACCAGAACGCCGATGATGAAGACGGCGAGCGTCACGTAGTACATGGCTGTCGAGCTTTCGAGATTGATCAGCCCAAAAAGCTTTCCGCGCGGCACCGACTGGATGCCGTCCTCGCCTTCGGTGAATTTCGCCTGCAGGCAGAAGAAGTAGAACATCTGCGCCAGCGCCAGCGTGATCATCGCGAAATAGATGCCCTGGCGGCGGATCGCGAAGAAGCCCATCACCAGTCCCAGGAGAGCCGCGCCCACAACGCCCGAGAGGATGCCGAGTTCGGGGGGGAAGCCCCACTCCTTGACCGTGAAGGCAGTGAAATAGGCGGCACCGCCGAAGAACGTCGCGTGGCCGAAAGAAAGCAGCCCGGTATAGCCGAGCAGCAGATTGAAGGCGCAGGCAAAGAGCGCGAAGCAGAGCAGCTTCATCAGAAAGATCGGGTAGAAGAAGAAGGGGGCGAGCACCAGCAGCACAAGCCCGACCGCCAGAAACGCTCCCTGAATGGGGACCGACGCGTGGCTCTGTTTCGATTTCATCGTGTCGGTGACCTCTGACATTTCACGCATCCCGGCCGAAGAGGCCCGCGGGCCTGATGAGCAGTACGATCGCCATGATGACGAAGATAACCGTGTTGGAGGCCTCCGGATAAAATACCTTGGTCAGGCCTTCGGCGACGCCGAGCAGGTAGCCGGTGACAATTGCCCCCATGATCGAACCCATGCCGCCGACGACGACGACCGCGAAGACGACGATGATGATGTTCGAGCCCATCAGCGGCGAGACCTGGTAGATCGGCGCGGCGAGCACGCCAGCAAAGGCGGCAAGTGCGACGCCAAGGCCGTAGGTGAACGTCAGGAGCACGGGCACGTTGACGCCGAAGGCCTGGACGAGAACGGTGTTTTCCGTCGCGGCGCGCAGATAGGCCCCGAGTTTCGTCTTCTCGATCAGCAGCCAGGTGCCAATGCAGACGATGAGCGACATGACCACCACCCATCCGCGATAGACGGGCAAGAACATGAAGCCGAGGTTGACCGCTCCCGTCAGCGCCGCCGGCGGCGCGTAGGGCTGGCCGGCCGCGCCGTAGAGGTAGCGGAACGTGCCTTCGATGGTCAGCGCCAGGCCGAAGGTGAAAAGCAGGCCATAGAGCGGATCGATGCCATAGAGCCGGCGCAGGAACAGCCGCTCGATGACGACGCCGAGCAGCCCGACGATGAGCGGAGCGAGGATGAGCGCCAGCCAATAGCCGACGCCACCATAGGCGAGCAGCAGATAGGCCGCGAAGGCGCCGAGCATATACTGGGCGCCATGGGCGAAATTGATGATCCTCAGCAAACCGAAGATCACCGCAAGGCCGAGACTGAGGAGCGCGTAGAAGGAGCCGTTGATGAGGCCGATCAAAAGCTGCCCGTAAAGCGCCTGCAGGGGAATGCCGAAGATCGTCGCCATGTCCTATACCCCCAGCACCTTGTGCAGCGTATCCATGCGCTCCGGCAGGGCCGCGACCGGAAATTCAGCGACCATCTTCCCGTGATCCATCAGATAGAAGCGGTCGGCGATGCGGCTTGCGAAGCGGAAATTCTGCTCGACCAGAAGAATGGTCATGCCGCGCGCCTTCAGCTTCTTCAGCACCTCGCCGATGCGCTGCACGATTACGGGGGCCAGCCCCTCGGTCGGCTCGTCGAGCAGAAGCATGCGCACCCCGGTGCGCAGGATGCGCGCCATGGCAAGCATCTGCTGCTCACCGCCGGAAAGCTTGGTACCGGGGCTGTTGCGACGCTCGTGAAGATTGGGAAACAGCTCGAAGATCTCGTCGAGCGTCATGCCGCCAGCGGCAACGACCGGCGGCAGCATCAGGTTCTCCCATACGCTCAGGCTCGAAAAGATGCCGCGCTCTTCCGGCACGAAGCCGATGCCCTTGTGCGCCGTCTTGTGCAGCGGTACCGCCATCATGTCGCCGCCGGCGAAGGCGATGCGACCCTTTCTCGCGCGGATGATGCCGACGATCGTGCGCAAGGTCGTCGTCTTGCCGACCCCGTTGCGACCGAGGATGGTGACCGTCTCTCCCTCGGCGACCGTCATGTCGACGCCGTGCAGGACGTGGCTTTCGCCGTACCAGGCGTTGAGGCCCTGAATGTCGAGCAAGGCTGCCATCTCACGCCTCCTCCGTTCCCATGTAGGCCTCACGGACGCGGGGATCGCGGCTGACCGTTGCATAATCGCCAGCGGCGAGAATCTCGCCGCGCTGGAGCACGGTGACATGGTGGCAGATATCGGCAACCACCGAGAGATTGTGCTCGACCATCAGTACGGCCCGTTCGCGGGCGAGGTCGCGGATCAGCGACGATATGATGGCGACGTCCTCCAACCCCATGCCCGCCATCGGCTCGTCGAGCAGGAGCACCTGCGGATCGAGGGCCAGCGTCGTTGCGATCTCCAGCACGCGCTTGCGGCCATAGGAGAGGTCCGCGGCGGTCGCATGCCGCTCGTTGTCGAGCCCCACCGCGCTGAGGAGCTGATCCGCCCGCGCGTCGAGCCGATCGAGCGCCTTGAGGGGAAGCCAGAACTGGTGGGCAAGTGCGTTCGGCCGCTGCAGCGCGACGCGCACGTTGTCGAGGACGGTCATATGCGGAAACACCGCCGAGATCTGGAACGACCGCGCCAGCCCCATGCGCGCCACCTTGTCGGGCGACGTGCGGGTGATGTCGGTTCCGAGCAGGGTGATGGTGCCGTGCGTCGGCTGCAGGAACTTGGTCAAGAGGTTGAATACGGTGGTCTTGCCGGCGCCGTTCGGGCCGATCAGCGCGTGAACGCGGGCGTGATGGACATCGAGGTCGACGTTCTTGACGGCCGTGAAGCCACCGAAATCGCGGCGAAGACCGCGGGCGGACAAAACCACCCGCGGCTCGCTTGGGACATGGGGAGCGGAGACCGACACGGCCCCGGCCCGCGGCTTACTGCGTCACCAGCGGGCAACCGCTCTTGGCGGGATCGATATAGGCCTCCTTGCCGGGGATGGTTGCGAGCACGTTGAAATAATCCCACGGCTGCTTGCTCTCTTCCGGCTTCTTGACCTGCAAGAGGTACATGTCGTGGAACATGCGGCCGTTCGGTCCGACCGTGCCCTTGCCGGCGAAGACGTCTTCGACTGGCATTTCGTGCAACGCCTTGGCGACCGCCTCGGTTTCGTCGGTTCCGGCCTTCTGCACGGCCTTCAGATATTGCGTGACGGCGGAATAGGTGCCGGCATGGATCATGTTCGGCATCTTGCCGGTGCGCTCGAAGAAACGCTTGCCGAACTTGCGGCTCTCGTCGTCGCGGTTCCAGTAGTAGCCTTCGGTCAGCGTCAGGCCTTGTGCTGCCTGGAGGCCGAGGCCGTGCACTTCGGCCAGCGTGAAGAGCAATGCCGCCAGGTGCTGTCCGCCCTGGCTGATGCCGAATTCGGCCGCCTGCTTGATGGCGTTGGCGGTGTCGAGGCCGGCATTGGCAAGGCCGATGACCTTGGCGCCGGAGGACTGCGCCTGCAGCAGGAAGGACGAGAAATCGCTGGTCGACAGCGGATGGCGAACCGAGCCCACGACCTTGCCGCCATTGGCGGTGACGAAGTCGCTGGTCTGCTGCTCCAGCGAATAGCCGAAGGCATAGTCTGCGGTGAGGAAGAACCAGGTGTCGCCGCCCTGCTTGACCAGCGCGCCGCCGGTGCCGACGGCGAGGGCATGGGTGTCGTAGGCCCAATGGAAGCCATAGGGCGAGCATTGCTTGCCGGTCAGTTCCGTGGTCGCCGCACCGGTGACGATGTCGATCTTCTTCTTTTCCTTGGCGATTGCCTGCACCGCGAGCGCCACCGACGAGGTGGTCAGCTCCATGATCGCGTCGACCTGCTCGGTATCGTACCATTGGCGTGCGATATTGGAGGCGATATCCGGCTTGTTCTGGTGGTCGGCGTCGACAATCTCAACGGGAACGCCGAGCACCTTGCCGCCGAAATCCTCGACCGCCATCTTGGCGGCTTCGACCGACGATTTGCCGCCGAAATCGGCGTAGACGCCGGACTGGTCGTTCAGGATGCCGATCTTGACCTTGCCGTCAGATACCGCGTCGGCGGCGAAGGCAGCGGTCGTACCCGCAAGCAGAAACGCCAATGACGCAATCAGATTCCTTCGCATATCTCTCTCCTCCCGAGATTGTTCAGAATACAGCTCTTTCGATCCGGTTCGCCGCTCCCCTCAAAGCGGTTGCCTTGCCTACGATCCCGGAATTGGTTTGGGTAAGCAAGGCCCCATCTCTAACGCATCCGGAGCGATACGGTTCGCGCCCATGCCTGAATTCCGTTCGCCTGCCGGCCGATTTTCCGTGTCGATATAAAGCGTTAAGTCGTTGTGGATCGACAACAAGCGCCGCTCCGGACATGGGCATTAGACGAAAGACCAAGCCGCGATCGCCGCACCCTCAAACTGCCGGCCGCTGCGCCAGGAGGTCGCGGATCTCGGTGAGCAGCTTCACATCTTCCGGGGGCGGAGCCGCGTCGGCGAGCGCCTCTTCCTTCCTTTCGAGCTGCTCGCGCAGCGTATTCACGCCCTTGACCATCAGGAAGATGATCCAGGCAAGGATCAGGAAGCTGATGACGACGGTGATAAAATTGCCGTAGGCGAGAACGGCGCCCTGCTGGCGGGCGGCGGTGAGCGTCTGGGCCGTCACCTTGGACGACAGCGGAATGAAATAGTTCGAAAAATCGAAGCCGCCACCGGTGATGGCGCCGACGATCGGCATGATGAGATCGTTGACGATGGATTGGACAATGCCGCCGAAGGCACCGCCGATGATGACGCCCACCGCCAGGTCCATCACGTTGCCGCGGGCGATAAAGGCCTTGAATTCGTTGAGCATCGATAGTCCCCTTTGCGTTGCAATTGAAACATGCCTTTGATTTCATTCGCTACATTTTTTGCATACGGCTGAAAAGTCAACCTTAGTGATCGCTTATACGGGTTTTGACTTAAGGCTAAGACGGCCACCGATGTTCAACGCCTGTCATTTGACCTAGAGTGGGATGGGAAGCGGCGACGGAGGAGGCATGCTGCCAGGTTGGGTGATATTCGCGGCCGCGTTCGGCTATCTGCTGACGCTGTTTGCGGTTGCAAGCTACGGCGACCGCCGCAGCCATGCAAGGGCCTCGCCGGATCGCGG
Organism: Rhizobium sp. RAF56; assembly: GCF_052113965.1. Lineage (NCBI taxonomy): Bacteria > Pseudomonadati > Pseudomonadota > Alphaproteobacteria > Hyphomicrobiales > Rhizobiaceae > Rhizobium > Rhizobium sp. RAF56. The sequence goes on along the minus strand of NZ_JBFRDU010000018.1, from coordinate 63,164 downwards.
ACGTCCGGTCGTCTACGCTTTCAGCCTTGCCATCTATTGCACGTCCTGGACCTATTTCGGCGGCGTCGGGCTTGCCGCCCAGCGCGGTCTCGAATTCACCGGGATCTATATCGGCCCAATCCTCGTCTTCACCCTCGGCATGCCGGTTCTGCGGCGCATCATCGAGCTTGCCAAGGCCGAGAAGCTGACCTCGGTCGCCGACTTCGTGGCGGCCCGCTACGGCAAGAACGCGACCGTTGCGGCAATCGTCGCTTTGATCTCGCTGGTCGGCGCCATCCCGTATATCGCGCTGCAGCTGAAGTCGATCTCCGGCAGCGTCTCGGCGATGCTCAACCCTTCCGACTACGGTATCGGCAACGGCAATCTCTACTTCCTCGACCTGCCCCTGATCGTCACCGTCGTGCTTGCCTTCTTCGCCACCATGTTCGGCACGCGCCACACCGACGCGACGGAGCATCAGGACGGGCTCATTCTCGCGATCGCCATGGAATCCGTGGTGAAGCTGATCGCGATCCTGACGGTCGGCGTCTGCGTCATCTGGTTCCTGTTCGACGGCCCGGCCGACCTCTTTGCGAGAGCGGTCAAGGACGCGCCCTCGATGGCCGCGCTGCAGTACAAGACGCCGCTGAGCCGCTGGATCACGCTGACGCTGCTGTCGGCCTGCGCCATCATCATGCTGCCCAGGCAATTTCACGTGACGGTCGTCGAGAACCGTACGGCCAAGGAGCTCAGGCTCGCGGGCATGCTCTTCCCGCTCTATCTGATCGCGATCAACCTGTTCGTCATCCCGATCGCGATCGCCGGCCTCATCAGTTTCGGCGGCAACGGCAATGCCGACCTCTACGTGCTGTCGCTGCCGCTTGGCGGCCAGATGCCGGTTGTCTCGCTGATCGCCTTCATCGGCGGCTTCTCGGCCGCAACCGCCATGGTGATCGTCGCGTCGGTGGCGCTGTCGATCATGGTCTCCAACGATATCGTCATGCCGATCTTCCTCAGGCAGAAGCTGATGGGCAGCGGCAGCCAGCGCGACGATTTCGCCAAGCGGCTGCTGCTTATCAGGCGCACGGCCATCTTTGGCGTGCTGCTGCTCGGCTATGCCTATTATCGCTCGACGGACAGCGATGCGGGCCTTGCCTCCATCGGGCTCCTTTCCTTCGTCGCGATCGCCCAGATGGCCCCCGCCCTTTTCGGCGGCTTGATCTGGCGAAGGGCGAATGCGCGCGGCGCGATCCTCGGCCTCGTCTCCGGCTTCGTCATCTGGGCCTATCTTCTCTTCCTGCCGAGCCTCGGCGGTCCCGACTATTCCTATGTCGCCTCCGCCATCCTCTCTTTCGTCTTCCCTGGCGCACAGGTGTTTGCCGAGCGCTCCGACCCGCTCGTCAATGCGACGGTGCTGAGCCTGCTCGTCAACACCGCCGCCTTCGTCCTCGGCTCGCTGACGCGCAACGCGCGGCCGCTGGAACGCATCCAGGCCGGCATCTTCGTCAAGCGGCATTCGCGGTCGCAGTTCAAGACGCGAGGCTGGAAGACCCGCGTCAGCATCGGAGATCTGAAGACGACGATCGCGAGCTACCTCGGCGAAGAGCGCATGCTGCGCTCCTTCAACACCTATGAGCGCACCGCCGGGCGAAGGCTCGAGGACGATCAGCCGGCCGACATGGCGCTGATCCACTTCTCCGAACAGCTGCTCGGCAGCGCCATCGGCTCGTCTTCCGCGCGCCTCGTGCTGTCGCTCATCCTGCAGAAGATGGAGGATGCCTCCTCCGACACCGCCTGGCTGCTCGACCAGGCCAGCGAAGCGCTGCAATACAATCAGGATATGCTGCAGACGGCGTTGTCGCAGATGGATCAGGGTATCGCAGTCTTCGATTCCCAGCGTCGGCTGACGATCTGGAACCGCCGCTTCCGGCAAATTCTCGATCTTCCCGAGACGGTGGGCCAGGTCGGCTACCCGCTTGCCGATATCGTCGCGGTCCTCGTCGCCCGCGGCGACGTCGCTAGCGCCGACCAGGAGCAGACGGTGCGGCACGTGCTGACGCTCGACAGACCCTTCCCGCTGGTGCTCGAGGGCGGCGAGCGCATTATCGAAGTCCGCTCCAACGCCATGCCGGACAATGGCATCGTCGCCACCTTCACCGACATCACGCACCGCGTTGCCGCCGACCGGGCGCTGAAGCAGGCGAACGAAACCCTGGAACAGCGCGTCGTCGAGCGCACGGCCGAACTGACGCGCGTCAACCGCGAACTCGCGGAGGCCCGCGCGAGCGCCGACGAGGCCAATATCGGCAAGACGCGCTTCTTCGCCGCCGCCGGCCACGACATCCTGCAGCCGCTGAATGCGGCAAGGCTCTATTCCTCGGCGCTGGTGGAGCGGCTCGGCGATGGCGACACCAGCTCCATCGTCCACAACATCGATTCCGCGCTCGAATCGGTCGAGGCGATCCTCGGCGCCGTGCTCGACATTTCGCGGCTGGATACCGGGGCGATGAAGCCGCATATCGCCACCGTTTCGCTTTCCGCCCTCCTGCAGCGCATCGAGACGGACTTCGCGCCGATTGCACGCGAAAAACACCTGAAACTCGTGGTCATGCCGACGACGCTCAAGGTCAGATCCGACGCCAACCTTCTCAGGCGCCTGGTGCAGAACCTCGTTTCCAACGCCATCAAATACACCTTGACCGGCAAGGTCCTGGTCGGCGCCCGCCGCCGCGGCGACAAGGTCATCATCCAGGTGATGGATTCCGGCATCGGCATTCCCGCCTCGAAATTCCGCACCGTATTTAAGGAATTCGCCCGCCTCGACGAGGGAGCGCGGACGGCCTCCGGCCTCGGGCTCGGTCTTTCGATCGTCGACCGCATCGGCCGCGTGCTCGACCATCCGGTCGAACTGCGCTCCACGCCCGGTCGCGGCTCGGATTTCCGCATCGGCATGCCGATCGATCTTTCGCAACCGGCAACCGCGCCGATCGCCGCGGCAGCGCGCCCGGCCCGCGCCGTGCCGACGCTCAACGGGCTCAACGTTCTGTGCATCGACAACGAGCCGAAGATCCTCGAAGGCATGCGGCTCCTGGTTTCGGGATGGGGCTGCGACGTCGAGGTGGCGGGCTCGCTCGCCGCCCTTGCGGCCGTTCCCGCGACAGCAAAGACGCCGGATCTCGTCATTGCCGACTATCACCTCGGCGACGGCACGGGCATCGACGCCATCCGCATGCTGCGGCAGGCCTTCGGTGGCGATCTGCCGGCGCTTCTGATTACCGCCGACCGCTCGCCGGAACTGCGCGCCGAAGCCGAGCGCTATGGCATCGGCGTGCAGCAAAAGCCGGTGCGGCCGGCCGCGCTGCGCGCCTATCTCGCCCAGGTCTCGATCATGAAGCGGGCCGCGGCGCAGTAGCGCGTTTCTGCTTTTCTCCCGAATCGCAGACCCGCTCTGTCCGTCTGTTTTGACGCAATTCCGGACGGGAAACCGCTTCACACTTTTCCTGGACTTGCTCTTGTGAAAACAGCGCGCCTCACCTGCCTTTCGCGGCCTCGCGCCGGCGCTGCTCCTCCATCCCCGTGCGAATGATCTCATGCCGTCTTTCTTCGTCGCCGTGGGCGCAGGGCGGATAAGCGGTGTCGCGCTCCTCGACGTCGTCCTCCGGGCGGACTTCGCCGCGGCAGGCTTTCGCCCGGCGGCAGACAGGCAGGCGGCAATCCCGCCAGTAGCCGAGCTTGTCGGCCATCGGGCGCGTGGCTCTCAGCCAGTTCCGGGCGCGCACGCTGACCGGCAGATTGTAATATTCGTCTTCGGTCAGCCGCTTGCCTTCGACAACGATGTATTCCGTCTTGGTTTTCATGATTTTTCCCGCTTTTCGATGATTGGACAGCTTTCTCCCTTCACGCGGCGAGAATTGCGCCCGTGCTTTGGTTTATGCGGAGAGCCCACGCAAATGCGGAACCTCACTTTTATTTTTTTAGGGTGGCTCCGCATTTGCGTGGCCTTCGGCGTTCTTCGGGGCTTCCGGCCCCTTGAGACGCATGCCTCGTCCCGCTGCACAGGCATTCACGCCTGCTTGCATGGTTGACCCAAACCGGGCTTGGGACCCGGGGAGGACTTGACCGGCGCCATCCCTTGCGGGCGGCACCGTGGCTCGCGCCTCCCTGCCCCTTGCCGCACGTTAGGGTTTGAGACAGGGCGCCGGCTCCCGCCTGCCCGCGAACGTCTCGCGAAACACTCCGGCGGCGGAAGCGGGCTTATTATGCGCCGGGATTTCACGAGGGGGACGAAAGTGCATGAAATTTTTCATAAGCCATTGAAATCGTTATATAAGAAAATATTCCTATGCCCCTCTTCCGAAGTTATGTTATGCTTGCCGCCGCTCGCGGCGCCGTGCGGCGTGCATCGTATCCAACGACCAGGCACCGCCGCCGAAGGCGACCAGAGCCAGAAAGCCGCCGGCCATGGCGATGTTCTTGTTGAAATGGATCGTCTGGTCGAGGTCGGCGAAGTTGGTGTGGAAGAACAATGCCGTGAGCAGGCAGAAGCCCATCAGCGCGAAGGCCGCGAAGCGGGTGAAGAGACCGAGCACCACGAGCAGACCACAGCCGAGTTCGGTCAGGATGACTAACGGCAGAAGGCTGCTGCTGACGCCGCTCGACTGCATATAGGCGGCGGTCGCCGAATAGCTGCCGAGCTTGGTGACGCCTTCAAGGAGAAAGATCCAGGCGAGGGCAAGTCTCGCCACGAACGCTGCAATCGGCTGAAGCCGGTCCATCATGGGCTCCTGTTGTTGGCGCATGATGCCGTGCGCGGCACGATGCTCTGTTGGCATTTTACACGATACGACGCGGCAAAGGTACTTGCCGCCCGCCATGCCACCCTGCCCAAGCGTCAAGGCGACATGGCGGCCGTCGCTCGCTACCCCTTCCTCCCTTGGGGGGGTGAAGGTTGGAAGAGGGAACGAGACGAATGAACCTGGAGCTGCCCTGCTCTAAAGGCTGGAGGGATTGGCAATCGCCTTGGCAAGGTCCTCGTATTCCTCGCATTGCATGCCGCAAAGGCCCTTGATGACGGTCAGCTGCTCGTTGGCGAGATCCAGCCGCCCCTTGATCACATAGGCCTCGCCCAGATATTCGCGCACCTGCGCATATTTCGGATCGAGATCGACGGACTTCAGATAGTAGGAAATACCCTCGTCCAGCCGCCCGAGATGGCGCGTGGCATAGCCGCGATAGTTGAGCGCCTTTGGCGTATTCGGGTCCTTGACCATGTCGAGCACGTCGAGCGCTTCGTCATAGCGATCGGACTTGGCGAGCGCGTAGGCGTAGTCGGTCAAGTCTTCATCGGGAAAAGCTTCCGTGCGCGCCTTCACGCATTTGCGCTGGTAGCGATCCCAGAGCTGACCCTTGGCGCAGGTCTTCATCTGCGTGCTGCCGCCGCTGCCACCGTTCCCGCCGCTACTTCCACCGCCGCCGCTGCTTCCACCGCCGCTGCTGCCGCCGCCACCGCCGGCGGCCAATGCTGACGTCATCGGCATCAGCGCGGCAAGGCCGATGCCGGTGGCAACGGCCATATGGCGAAGGGTGGTCATCCTGCCTGTCTTGCGAAGCATATCCGCCTCCATCGCGTGGACATGCGCAATAAACACCCAAGCGGCAATTTTATTCGGTCCGCCGTTTCAGACTGACGGCGCAAGCATGGCTTGGGCGGCGACGGCGGAAAAAAGCCTCAACCAAATTTGGGGCTCGCCCTTAAACGGAGCGCCTGCAATCTCCATATCACGGCGTGTATGCGCTCCGGCGCGGCGAAAAAACGGGATTGGAAGAGAATGCAGCGTTTTGGACGAATTCTTGCGATGGTCGGAATTGGCCTCATGGTCATGCTGACGGCGGTCGATTTCGCAGAGGCTCGCCGCGGGGGCGCTGGCTTCGGTAGCCGCGGGACGCGGACGTTCTCCACAGCGCCGACGACGCGGACGGCGCCGACCACCGCCGCGCCGATCGAGCGCACGATGACACCGAACACCGTGAACCCCGCGCAGACGTTGCCAACGGCTCCAACGCCCCGGCGCCCCGGCCTGTTCGGCGGTTTCGGCGGTTCGATGTTGGGCGGCCTTATGATGGGCGGCCTCATCGGCATGCTGCTTGGCAATGGCCTTGGCGGCGGCATGGGCTTCCTCGGCATGCTGCTGCAGATCGCGCTCGTGTTCGGCGCCGTGTCGATGGCCATGCGTTTCTTCGGCCGCCGCGGGCAATCGGCACAGGTGGGCGCTTCAGCCCAGAACGCGCCGCGCGCATCCGGCATGCCCTCCTTCACCATTCCGCGCATCGGCGAGGCGGCCGGCACGGCCGCGTCGCGCCCGGCGGATGAAATCGGCGTTCAAAAGAATGATCTCGATCACTTCCAAACCATGCTGGCGGATGTTCAGGCTGCCTATGGCGCCGAGGATTTTCCGGCGCTGCGCCGGCTGACGACGCCCGAGGCGATGTCCTATCTCGCCGAGGAACTCGGCGACAACGCCACCCAGGGCGTCAAGAACGACGTGCGCGACGTGCGCCTGTTGCAGGGCGATGTGGCCGAGGCCTGGCGCGAAGACGGCAAGGATTATGCGACGGTCGCGATGCGCTACGAAAGCATCGACGTGATGCGCGACCGAACCTCAGGTGCCGTCGTCAGGGGCAATCCCGATAAGCCGACCGAGGCAGTGGAACTCTGGACCTTCCTGCGCGAGCGCGGCGGCGACTGGCGCGTGTCGGCGATCCAGGGCGTTTCGGGGCACTGATGACGGTGCAGGCGGGGCCTGTCGCTCTACACATTGGAACCTCGCCGTTAAAGGCGAGGATCGATTCAGGTTGCTAGCAAAACAGTCTTTTTTACGAGCGCTGTCCGTTCTCTCCGTCTTCCCGGCCTTGAGCCGGGATCCAGCCGCGCCGCGTCGGCGGCGAGAAAGAGTCTTTTGCGCGCAAGGACTTGCGCGCGCTGGACCCCGGATCTGGTCCGGGGAGACGGCGGATGGCGGCGCAGTCCTGGCAAGCCGTTAGAGTTTGTTAGCAGTCTTAGTGGATCCTCGCCCGTTGAGGCGAGGCTCTCGGTCCGCTGAAGGCGGCGCCTAGGCCGCCTTGCTTTCCTTGTACGGGTTGAAGCGCGTATAGAAGGTGTCGCCCTTCGCGGCCATGTCGAGAAGCAGCGCGGTCGGCTTGAAGCGTTCTCCGTAAGCTGCCGCTAACTTTTCACAGAGCGCCACGAAGGTCTTCACGCCCATGCCGTCGATGTAGGAGAGCGTGCCGCCGGTGTAGGGTGCGAAACCGAAACCGAGGATGGAGCCGACATCGGCCTCGCGCGGATCGGTGACGATGCCCTCTTCGACGGTGCGGGCGGCTTCCAGCGCGATGGTCGCGAGCAGGCGCTGCTTGATGACCGTGACGTCGACGTCTTCGGCGCGCTTCTGCGGATAGAAGTCCTTCAGCCCCGGCCAGAGCGACTTTTTCGCCGGCTTTGCCGGATAGTCGTAGAAGCCCCTGCCGTTCTTGCGGCCGCGGCGGTCGAGTTCGTCGACCATCTTGTCGATCAGCGCCACGTGCTTCGGATCGACGGAGCCTTCGCCGAGGTCGGCAAGCGAGGCCCTGATGACCCTCTGGCTGAGATCGACGGCCACCTCGTCGTTGAGCGACAGCGGGCCGACCGGCATGCCGGCCATCTTGGCGGCATTCTCGATCATCGCCGCCGGCACGCCTTCGATCAGCATGTCGTAGGCCTCGTGGATGTAGCGGAAGACGCAGCGGTTGACATAGAAGCCGCGCGTGTCGTTGACGACGATCGGCGTCTTCTTGATCGCGGCCACGTAGTCGAGCGCAACCGCGATCGCCTTGTCGCCGGTTTCCTTGCCGAGGATGACTTCCGTCAGCATCATCTTGTGGACCGGCGAGAAGAAGTGCACGCCGATGAAGTCGCCCGGACGCTTCGAATTCCTGGCAAGGCCGGTGATCGGCAGCGTCGAGGTGTTCGAGGCAAAGACCGCGCCCTCGGGAAGCACGGCCTCGACCGCCTCGATCACCGCCTTCTTGACGTCGCGGTCCTCGAAGACCGCCTCGATGACGAGGCTTGCGTCCCTCAGGCCCTCGTAGCCGGCCTCTGGGGTGATCAGCGCGAGAAGTGCGGCACCTTCGTCCTGCGACATCCGGCCCTTGCCGACGGCTTCCTTGACCAGGCCTTCCGAATGCGCCTTGCCCTTGGTCGCTGCCTCCAGATCGCGGTCGATCAGCACGACGGGAATACCGGCCGCTGCCGTGACATAGGCGATTGACGCGCCCATGAAGCCGGCGCCGACGATACCCACCTTCTTGAATTCGCTCTTCGGCACGCCGGACGGACGCCGGGCGCCCTTGCCCAGCTCCTGCATCGAGATGAACAGCGAGCGGATCATCGAGAAGGCTTCGGTCGTCTGCAGCACCTGCGTGAAATAGCGCTGCTCGATCCTGAGGCCGGTATCGAACGGAACCTGCAGGCCTTCGTAGACGCATTTGAGGATGGCAAGCGCCGCGGGATAATTGCCGGCGGTTTCCTTGCGCAGCATGGCGGGCACGGCCGGCCAGAGCTGGGCGGAGGCCGGCGTCCAGATGCCGCCGCCGGGAACCTTGAAGCCCTTTTCGTCCCAGGGGGCGACCGGCTTCAACCCGTCCTTGATCATCTGCTTGGCAGCGGGGATCAGCTGGTCCGGCTCGACGACCTGGTGCACGAGGTTCATCGCCTTGGCGCGCTGCGCCGTCAGCGACGAGCCGGTCGTCATCATCTGCAGGGCATCCTGGGCATTGGCGAGGCGCGAGACGCGCTGCGTGCCGCCGGCGCCGGGGAAAATGCCGACCTTGACCTCGGGCAGCGCGATCTTGACGCTTCTGGCATTGGAGGCGACGCGGCCGTGGCAGGCGAGCGACATCTCGAAAGCGCCGCCCATGCAGGTGCCGTTGATCGCCGAGACCCACGGCTTGCCGCAGGTTTCCAGCTTGCGGAAGAGGCCCGTCATGCGCCCGACCAGATGGAACACCTTCTCGACCGCGCCGGCCGGATCCTTCGCCTTCTCATCATGGTAGAAGGAAAACATCGACTGGATCATGGTTAGATCGGCGCCGCCTGAGAAGGAGGACTTGCCCGAGGTGATGACGACGCCCTTGACCGCCGCATCGGCGACCGTGGCGTCGATGATCGCGTCAAGTTCGTCCATCACTTCAGTCGTGAAGACGTTCATGGATTTGCCGGGCATGTCCCAGGTGACGAGCGCAATGCCGTCGGCGTCGGTTGCGACGGTGAAATTCTTGTAAGTCATGACTACGTTCCCTCTTATACGCGCTCGATGATCGTAGCCGTGCCCATGCCGGCGCCGATGCACAACGTCACCAGGGCGGTATTGAGACCGCGACGCTCGAGTTCGTCCAGTACGGTGCCGAGGATCATGGCCCCGGTGGCGCCGAGCGGATGGCCCATGGCGATGGCGCCGCCATTGACGTTGATCTTGTCATGCGGAATGTCGAAAGCCTGCATATAGCGCAGCACCACCGAGGCGAAGGCCTCGTTCAGCTCGAAGAGATCGATGTCGGAAATCTTCATGCCGGCGCGCTTCAAGAGCTTTTCGGTCACGTCGACCGGGCCGGTCAGCATGAGCGCCGGGTCGGAGCCGATATTGGCGAAGGCCTTGATGCGGCCGCGCGGCTTCAGCCCCATGCTCTCGCCGCCTGCCTTGGAGCCGATGAGCACTGCCGCGGCGCCATCGACGATGCCTGAGGAGTTGCCGGCGTGGTGCACGTAGTTGACCCGCTCCAGCTCCGGGTGCGCCTGGATGGCGACCGCTTCGAAGCCACCCATTTCGCCCGGCATCTGGAAGGAAGGGTTGAGGGAGGCGAGCGCCTGCATGTCGGTGCCGGGGCGCATGTGTTCGTCATGGGCGAGGATCGTCAGACCGTTCTGGTCCTTCACCGGCACGACGGAGTTGTTGAAATAGCCCTTTTCCCAGGCGTGCGCCGCACGCTTCTGGCTTTCGACGGCATAGGCGTCGACGTCGTCGCGGGTAAAGCCGTACTTGGTGGCGATCAGGTCCGCCGACACGCCCTGCGGCATGAAATAGGCCGGAAAGTTGACCGAGGGATCCATGAACCACGAGCCACCCGACATGCCGAGCCCGATGCGCGACATGCTCTCGACGCCGCCGGCGATCACGATGTCATCCGCCCCTTGCGCGATCTTGGCCGCGGCGAGGTTGACGGCATCGAGGCCGGAAGCGCAGAAGCGGGAAATCTGAATGCCCGGGGCGCGGTTCGAATAGCCCGCCTCGAAGGCCGCGCCCTTCGGCACGACGGCGCCGGCGTCCATCACCGGATCGACGCAGCCCATGATGATGTCGTCGACGGTGTTGGTATCGAGGCCGTTGCGATCGCGCACCGCTTCCAAAACCTTCGCGGCGAGACGCACCGACGGCACCTCATGCAGCGAACCGTCCTTCTTGCCTCGCCCGCGCGGCGTGCGCACGTGGTCGTAAATGAAAACGTCGGTCATTCCTCTTCTCCCTGTCGGCGGTGAGCCGCCTGAAATACGTCCATTGTCTATTCGAAAAAGGTACTCACCCGGGCCAGAACTTCGTCCACGATGAAACCGGGAACGCGCTCGACAAAACGCCCTCCCCGCGATTTCAAATCGATGGCCCGCAGCTGGTTGCAGAGCACCACGCCGGCGCTTTTCGTTCCCGCGCCGGACAGCGGCACGGTAAAACCCTGAAACCGGGCGAATTGCCCAGCGGTGGTAATCGGCGCGACGATCGGCGTACCAAGATCGTTGAAAATCTTGCGCGTGACGACGAGCACGTAGCCCGCATTCGCCTGTTCGCGGCCGCGCGACGGCTCGAGATCCACCTGCCAGACGTCGCCGCGCTCCATTAGATCACTTCCCGACCAACCGGCGGGCTATCCAGCCACTCCCGATCCTCGTCGCTGAGCGGTGCATCCGGATCGCATTGGGCGAGCAGCTCTTCAAGCGTGTACTTCGGCCGCGCCCTTGGCACAGCGATCAAACGCCCATCCTCGACGGAAACGTCGAGCTTTGTATTCGCCGAAAGCCCGAGCGTCTCCAGCACCGGCTTCGGGATGGTCATCATCACCGAGCCACCAACCGTACGCAATGTCGATACCGCCATGCTCGTCTCCTTTGGAAAGTTATATGAATATATAACTTTCCTCCACTCGGACAATGCGCTTAGAACGCCTCCGCCGCAAGCGCCATCATCGTGTCGGCGCCGGTCTCGATGCGGGCCTTGCGCAGCGCCGTTTCCGGCATGATGCGTTCCATGAAGAAGCGGGCGGTGACCAGCTTGCTGTTCAGGAAGTCCCGACGGGCGGTGTCGCCGGCGGCAAGGGCGTCCTCGGCCGCTTTCGCCATCTTCGCCCACATATAGCCGAGGACGACAAGGCCCATCAGGTGCATGTAGTCGGTGGAGCCGGCGCCGGCATTGTCGGGCTTGGCCATACCGTTCTGCATGAACCACATGGTTGCTCCCTGAGCGTCGTTCAGGCCCCTTTTCAGGCCCTTGGTGAAGCCGCTCATGGCCTCGTCGGCGCGGTGCGTCTCGCAGAAGTCACCGATTTCCTTGAACAGCGCCATCACGGCGCGGCCGCCGTTCATGCCGAGCTTGCGACCGACGAGGTCGAGCGCCTGGATACCGTTCGCGCCTTCGTAGATCATCGCGATGCGGGCATCGCGGACGTACTGGCTCATGCCGTGCTCTTCGATATAGCCGTGGCCGCCGAAGACCTGCTGGGCCATCACCGCATGGTCGAAGCCCTTGTCGGTGAGCACGCCCTTCAGGATCGGCGTCACGAGGCCGAGAATGTCGTCGGCCGCCTGGCGCTCCTTCTCGTCGCTGGCGCGATGGGCGATGTCCGACTTCAGCGCGGTCCACAGCAGGAAGGCGCGGCCCGCTTCGTTGAAGCCGCGGATGGTCATCAGCGTGCGGCGGATATCGGGATGGACGATGATCGGATCGGCCTTCTTGTCCAGCGCCTTCGGGCCAGACAGCGCCCGGCCCTGGATGCGCTCGCGGGCATAGGCGACGGCATTCTGATAGGCGATTTCGGCGATCGACAGGCCCTGCAGGCCGACGCCCAGACGCGCCTCGTTCATCATCACGAACATGGCGTTGAGGCCCCGGTTCTCCGCGCCGATGAGGTAGCCGGTCGCCTCGTCATAGTTCATGACGCAGGTGGCGTTACCATGGATGCCCATCTTGTGTTCGATGGCGCCGCAGGAGACGGCGTTGCGCGCGCCGAGCGCGCCGTCTTCCTTCACCAGAACCTTGGGAACGATGAAGAGCGAAATGCCCTTGACGCCTTCAGGCGCGCCCTCGATGCGGGCAAGAACAAGATGGATGATGTTGTCCGTCATGTCGTGGTCGCCGGCCGAGATGAAGATCTTCTGGCCGGAGATCTTGTACGAGCCGTCCGCCTGCGGCGCCGCCTTGGTGCGCAGCAGACCGAGATCGGTGCCGCAATGCGGCTCGGTGAGGTTCATGGTGCCAGACCAGGTGCCATCCACCATCTTTGCCAGATAGGTCTCTTTCTGCGTTTGGGAGCCATGAACGAGGATCGCGGCGATCGCGCCCTGGGTCAGGCCCGGATACATCATCAGCGACATATTCGCGGCGGAGGTATATTCGCCGACGGCTGCATGAAGCGTGTAGGGAAGGCCCTGGCCGCCGAATTCTTCGGGAACCGCAAGCCCCGGCCAGCCGCCTTCGCAATAGGCGCGGTAGGCATCCTTGAAGCCCTTCGGCGTCGAGACCGTGGCGTCGTCGTGGCGCACGCAGCCTTCCTGATCGCCGGAATAGTTCAGCGGAAACAGCACCTCTTCCGCCAGCTTCGCCGCCTCGCCGAGGATCGCTTCCACCATGTCGGGCGTCGCATCGGCAAAACCGGGGAGATTGTTGTGGCGTTCCAGGCCGAGCACATCATTGAGCACGAAGAGCGTGTCGTTAACCGGGGCCTTGTAGACTGGCATCGTTCGAATTCCTCCAAATGCGGTCAGCCGTGCCGGCGCCCGCTGTCGGCATAGTCCTATAAAATATTGACGTTTGCGTAAACGTCAAATGTTACTGCTCACGAAAATTTTTACGCGGAGGACCGGCAGCGGCGTTCAAAGCCCGCCGTGCGGCGATACGGATGGTCGAAAGAAACCCCACGAGACAGCGCCGCCGACACAACCGTGGATATGATCCAGCGCGAGCGGATCGAAAGCAAAAATTAAGAACTTCACCGGAAATTAACGGCTTATTTACCACGTTTCGCCGATGGTGCTGAGTGAGCATGGCAATCCGCGTTTTCAGTTTTCTCGCGAGAGCAGCTCAGCCGTCAGCTTGAGGAAAGCCTAATATGGCAGCCTTTTTCGGACGGTTCGCGACGGTCCCGCCACAAAAACACGGTTGGACCATCGATGTGCACCCTGAGAAGGCCCCTGGCCACTGGCGAAATGAGCTAGAGATGAGTGGATCGCGACCAATTACCCCTGTCACCGGCGACAGAACGTCGCTGGATGCGCTCAGCCGGACGATCGAAGGGCTGGAGGCCCGCATCGAAGGCCTACTCGGACCGGCCACCACGCGCGATCCTCGTCACCGGGCAACGACGCCCGCCTATGCAGCGCCTCAGGCGCCTGCAAGCGAGCCCGCCCCAGGCGAGGATGCGGCGCTCTCCCGCCGCCCCGCCGATCGCGCTTCGCACAGCGATCATTCCACCGCCGAGCGCATCGACGCGCGCGGCGAACCCCTTTCTCGCGCCGAGCATCTTGCCGCTATCCGTCAACGCCAGCATGCGCTGGAGATGAGCCGCGAGCGCTCCTTGCCCCGCCGTGAGGATCCTATTTCCCAGTCATCCGCCCCCGGCGTTCGTGCTCCTGAGATGCCGAGGCGCGATGCCGCTGCCGCGCGTCCAGCCGATGCGCTTTCGGAGATTGCCGGCGCGCTGGTGGCGCTCAGGCAGGACCTGAAGCGCGACATCGCCGAAGGGGTTGCCCGCGAAGTCGGCGTGCTGCGCGAGGAAATGCGCACGATCCGCAGCGAGGCCGAAGAGCGCAATTTCGCCGAGGACATGCGGGCGGATCTCGCCCGCCTCTCCGACAGCATCAACCAGCTTGCCGGACCGGCCGCGCACCCGGAAGCCGCAGGGCTGAAGACCGAATTCGAAGCCCTGCATTCCCTGATGGACGGCCTTGCCCGCGAAGGAAGCGTGCGCGATATCGACAACCGTTCGCAGCGGATGGAGGAGCGGCTGCAGACGCTCGACACCGCTGGCCTGCGCGAAGAGCTCGTCACGCTCGCCTACCGCATCGACGACATCAAGCGCCAGCTGGGCGGCATGAACCAGACGCCCGCCGTGCTGGCGCTGGAGGAAAAGCTGATCTCGATCGCCGGTGCCATGGAGCACTTCGGCAGCCTGATGCAGCCGCACGACCGCGCCATGAGCGAACAGTTCTCCGCGATCGACCAGCGCCTCGACGAAATCAGCCGCGCGATCGTCGCAAGCGGCCGCACGGCCTCCGCCGCCGCCGAGCCGGCGCTCGTCCAGCGCCTCGACGGACGCATCGCAGCACTTGCCGAGCAGATCGACCTCATCGGCGCGCAGGCAAGCCGGCAGGCCGCGCCCGACGAGGATCTTGCCGGTCGCATCGAAGCGCTCACCGTTCGCATGGAGCAGTTTTCGAACGCCGAGGCAGCCGCCAAGCTCGAGGAACGCCTCGACCACCTCTTCGATCTCATGCAGCGCTCGCAGGCGGCGGCACAGCCGGAGCTGACGGGGCATCTGGCCGATATATCGCGCAAGATCGACGCGCTGGAGCACGGCACCGTCAACGACGTCTTGGCTGAGCGGCTCGACCATCTGGCACGGCGCATCGAGGAACTGGACCTCAACCCGCCGCAACTGGCCGCTGCCATCGACAACGGCGCGGCAAGCCGCCTGGAAACCCGCCTCTCGGATATCGCGACCCGCCTGGAGCAGAGCACCGCGGCACCACCCGCGGACCTCGCGTCGATGCGTGGCCTCGAAGAGCAGATCGCCCATCTCTCCGCCCTGATGAACGAGCCGCGCCCGGGCCTCGATGACGCCTTCCATCTCGACTTCGACCGGCGCATGACCGCGCTCGAAGATTTTATGTCTACCAATGACGAATACATCATCGAGGCCGCCCGCCAGGCGGCCGAGACCGTCGTTGCCGCCTATGCGCACGGCAGCGCGCCGATGGCCACCTCCGACGAGGAGATGGCGACCCTGACGGCTCTCGCCGAGGATCTGCGCCATCTCGAGGAATTGAGCCGCAGCACCGACGAACGCACGCACCGCACGTTCGAAGCGCTGCACGATACGCTCGTGCAAATCGCCGACCGGCTCGACCACATGGAACAACGGCCGCCGGCCAACCGTGCGCCAGCCACCGAGGTGCAATTCAACCGGCATAGCCCAGCGGAAACGGCGCCCGCCGCGACAAAGACGCCCGCCGCCCAGCCGGCCTACGCCGACGATGCGCTCTCTCTTTTCGACGAACCTTCCCCCACCGACCTGCCAATCGAGCCGCTGGCCAAGGCGAACGGCAAGCAGCCCGCCGCCAAGGAAGGACAGCGCACGAGCCTCCTGGCCGGCCTCGGCAAGCGGCTTCGCCCGAGCCGCAAGGGCGAGATCGCCGGCAACGCCGACCGGCCGCTGATCGATCCCACACCCTCGATCGATCCGGTCGAAGCCGTGACCGCCGACGAGCCGAACGAACTTCTCGAACCCGGTTCAGGCACGCCCGATATCAAGATGATCATGGAGCGCGTCCGCGCGAGCCAGGCCGCGCGCAACGGCGCACCCGGCCGCGCCGGCGACCACGACCGCGCGGACTATATCGCGGCTGCCCGCCGCGCCGCCCAGGCCGCCGCCTTCGAAGTAGACCAGGCACCGCGCGCACCCGCCACGAAGAAGGGTGAAAAGGCCTCGAACGGGGATCCGTCGAGCGCGTTTTCGCGCTACCGCCGGCCGATCCTGCTTGCCGTCGGCGCCGCGCTGCTCGCGATCATGTCGCTTCCGCTCGTTCACACCGTGCTCGAGGGCCGCAAGGCGCCGCAGGCGGTAGACACGCGCCCAGTCGAGAACCAGGCCGCCCCGCAAGCACCCGCGATCAAGCCCGCCCCTGCCGCCGATCCTGCCCCCAAAGCAGCGGCCGCCAACATTCAAGCGACAGCTCCGGCTGTGGATGCGGGCGTGCCAGCGCCTGCGCCTGCGGCCGCCCCAATTACCGTCCCTCCGACGAGCGCGGCGCAGACCGGCAGTGATCATCTGACCGCCACGGCACCACTTGGAAGCGACAACGCAAGCGAGACGCTGACGCCTGCCGGTGCACCGACGCCGAACGCCTCGGCTTTCGCGCCCGCCGAGACCAAGGCGCCTCCGGCGGCCTTCGTTCAACCCGCAGCCGGCGAAAGCTCCGCGATCACGGTTCCCGAAGCAATCCAGCCGGCCTCGCTTGCCGATGCCGCCCGCAACGGCGACGCGCTAGCGCTTTTCGAAATCGGCGCGCGCTATACCGATGGCCGTGGGGTCACGGCCGATCTCGCACAGGCGGCGACCTGGTACCAGCGCGCGGCGGACAAAGGTTTCGCGCCGGCCGAATACCGGCTGGCAAGCATGTACGAAAAGGGCAGCGGTCTCGGGCGCGACCTTGCCAAGGCGAAGCAGTACTACGAGCTGGCGGCGGCCAAGGGCAATGTCAGTTCGATGCACAATCTCGCGGTGCTGCTGGCGTCCGGCGCCATCGGCGCCCAGGACTATGCGGCGGCAGCCGGCTGGTTCACCAAGGCCGCCAATCTCGGCGTCGCCGACAGCCAGTTCAATCTGGCCATCCTCTATGCGCGCGGCAACGGCGTGAAACAGGATCTGGAAGAGTGCTACAAATGGTTCGCGATCGCCGCCAAGGCCGGCGACAAGGACGCCGCGCTGAAGCGTGACGAAGTGGCCGCAGCGCTGAAGCCGGAGCAGCTGGAAAGCGCCCGCGCCAAGGTCGACCAATGGAAGGCCGAGCCGATCGACAGCAAGGCCAACAGCGCCGACGTGCCCGACGAATGGGCCGGCAAGGGCGTCCACACCGCCTCGATCGACATGAAGAAGGCGATCCGCAATATCCAGGCGATCCTCAACAACAACGGCTTCGACGCCGGCCAGCCGGACGGCGAGCTGGGCCAGAGGACCGTGACGGCGCTGAAGAGCTTCCAGAAGTCGGTCGGCCTTGCCCCCGATGGAAAGGTCAACGACACCGTCGTCAAGAAACTGCTCGCACGCAACATGCCGAAGAACTAAGCGGTCCGCCTCGGGAAGTATGGGGCTGCGGCGATGGGTGCAGTTGACACAGCGCTGCAACCATCCGAATACCGTAGGCATGGGATCGCGGCTCAAGCTTAAGGATCCGGGCCTCAGGACTTGGTAGCCCAAGGACTTGGGCCTGGGGCTGAATGACTTGGGGCCACTAATGAATTGCGGTCCCTAAGGACCTGGCAAGGATTTCACGCTAGGCTCGCCGCTGCGGGAGGGACGTGATCTCGCGAAGCGTCGGTCTCATCCGATCGAAACGCCAGCAGTGAGGGACGGCCGTGACGATTTATCTGCCGATAGCTGAACTGTCGGTAAACATCTTCATCATCCTCGGCATGGGCGCGGCCGTGGGCTTCTTGTCCGGCATGTTCGGCGTGGGCGGCGGATTCCTGATCACGCCCCTGCTCATCTTCTACAATATCCCGCCGGTCGTCGCGGTCGCGACGGGCGCAAACCAGGTGGTCGCGTCCTCCATATCGGGCGCCATCACCCATTTCAGGCGGGGCACGCTCGACGTGAAGCTCGGCTCGGTGCTGCTGATCGGCGGTATTTCCGGTGCGACGCTCGGTATCTGGATCTTTTCGCTGTTGAGAAGCATCGGTCAGCTCGACCTGATGATCTCGCTGCTTTATGTCATCTTTCTCGGCACCGTCGGCGGTCTGATGCTCATGGAAAGCCTGTATGCCATGCGCCGCGCCGCCCGCAACGAGGCGCCGATCGCGCGCAGGCCCGGGCATCACAATTGGGTGCACCGCCTGCCGCTCAAGATGCGGTTCAAGAAATCGAAGATCTATCTGAGCGTCATTCCGGTGATCGCGCTCGGCTTCGGGATCGGCATCCTCACCTCGGTCATGGGCGTCGGCGGCGGCTTCATCATGGTGCCGGCAATGATCTATCTGCTCCGCATACCCACCAACGTCGTCGTCGGCACGTCGCTCTTTCAGATCATCTTCGTCACCGCCTACGCCACGATCGTCCAGGCGGCCACGAACTACTCGGTCGATATCGTGCTCGCCTTCGTCCTGATGGTCGCCGGCGTCATCGGTGCGCAATACGGCGTTCGTGTCGGCCAGAGGCTGCGCGGCGAACAGCTGCGCGCGCTGCTCGGACTGCTGGTCCTTGCCGTCGGGATCCGTCTTGCGATCGCCCTCGTCGCCAGGCCCGCCGATATCTATTCCATCGTCATGGAAGCGGCAGGGCCATGATCCGCTTCCGTCTCATGCTGGCTGCCGCGCTGATGCTCGCCGCCCCCGCGGCAAGAGCGCAGGTCTTTCTCGACCAGCAGCCGCGAACGGTGCGGGAAACGATAGAGATCGGCACCTCCACCAACGAGATCCTGATCACCTCCGATTTCACCGGTGCTGACCTCACCGTGTTCGGTGCGCTATCGAACACGGATCAGCTGCTGCTCGCGATCGGCCAGTATGACGTTGTCGTCGTGCTCGAAGGACCACGGCTGAACGCCACCGTCCGCCGCAAGGATCGGGTTTTCGGCATCTGGGTCAACACCCGTTCCATGACCTTTGAGCGCGTGCCGGTCGCCTATTCGCTGTCGAGCACGCGGCCCGTCGACAACATCATGACGCCGCTCGAACTCAACGACCGCGGCATCGGCATGGATCACATTCCGCTGACACCGCTCGGGCTCGTCGGCAATGCCGCCAATCTTACGGATTTCCGTAATGCGTTTCGACGGCTGCAGTCGGCTTCCGGTCTCTACGAGCACGATCCAAGCGGCGTGCGTTTCGTCAGCTCGAGCCTTTTCAAGGCAACGCTGCGCCTTCCGGCCGACGTGCCGAACGGCGTGCATACCGTGCACGCCTATCTCTTCAAGAGCGGCAAATTCATCACCGACAAGTCGCTGCCGCTGCGCGTGATCAAGACCGGTATCGAGCAGATGATCACCGACGCCGCCCACGAGCGGCCGATCAGCTACGGCCTGTTCTCCGTGCTGCTCGCCGTCATCACCGGCTGGGGCGCAAGCCTCGTCTTCCGCAAGAAATGAAACGGGCGCGTCCGCAGACTGCTGACAAACTCTGACGGCTTACCAGGACTGCGGCCCTATCCGCCGTCACCCCGGACTCGATCCGGGGTCCAGCGCGCGCAATTCCTTGCGCGCAAAAGACCCTTTCGCGCCGCCGACGCGGCGCGGCTGGATCCCGGCTCAAGGCCGGGATGACGGAGAGAAAGGATAGCGCTCGCAAAAACGACTGCTTTGCCAACGAACTGCGGGCGCGTCCTTTCGAACGCGCCCGAAAACTCTTCGTCCCCGGGTTCGGTCAGGTCACCGATCCACGAACGGCGAAGCGCGGTTCGCGCCAGGCTTCGGTGCGCAGGATCTCGTCCAAAACCTCGCATGCCCTGAGGACATCCTTGAAGCCGACATAGAGCGGCGTGAAGCCGAAGCGGATCGTCGCGGGCGCGCGGAAGTCGCCGATGACGCCCCGCTCGATCAGCGCCTGCATGATTTCGTAGGAATGGTCGTGAACGAAGGACACCTGGCTACCCCGCTTGGCGGGGTCGCGCGGGCCTTCCAGCGTCACGCCGTAGCGTCCGCATTTCGCCTCGACGAGCTGAATGAAGAGCTCCGTCAGGGCGATGCTCTTGGCCCGCAGCGCGTGCATATCGACGTCGTCCCAGATGGTCAGCGCGCCGTCGAGCGCGCGCAGCGCCAGGACGGACTGCGTGCCGCAGAGGAAGCGCCGGATGCCGCTGCCGAGCGCATAGCTCTGCTCGAAGGCAAAGGGCCGGGCATGGCCGAACCAGCCGCTCAGTGGCTGGCGCATGACGTCGTGGTGGCGCGTCGCCGCATAGATGAAGGCAGGCGAGCCGGGACCACCGTTCAGGTACTTGTAGGTGCAGCCGACCGCGAAGTCGGCGTCCGCTTCGTCGAGCGATACGGCAAGTGCGCCCGCGGAGTGGCAGAGGTCCCAGACCACGAGCGCGCCGGCATCGTGGATCTTCTTCGTCAGCGCCGCCATGTCGCGCATCTCGCCCGATTTGTAGTTGACGTGGTTGATCAGCACCACAGCAACGCTTTCGTCGATCAGGTCCTCGATCGACGGCGCATCGACGCCCTCGAGCCGGAGCGTTGCGCCCGGCAGGGTCGAGACCGCGCCTTCGGCCATGTAGAGGTCGGTCGGGAAGCTCGAGCCTTCTGCCACGACCACCGAGCGGCCGGGACGCATGGCGATTGCCGCATGCAGGGCCTTGTAGATGTTGATCGAGGTGGTGTCGGTCACCACCGTCTGGCCGGGAGCGGCGCCGATCAGCCGGCCGATACGGTCGCCGAGCGTGACCGGCAGGTCGTACCAGCCAGCGGTGTTCCAGCTGCGGATGAGGCCGTTCGCCCATTCATCGGTCGCTGCCTTCTGCAGCTCGGCGAAGACGGCGGGGGCTGCCGCGCCGAGCGAATTGCCGTCGAGATAGGTCACGCCTTGCGGCAGGACGAAGCGGTCACGGAACGCGCGGAGCGGGTCGGTCGCGTCCATCGCTTCGATGGCGGCGAGATCGGGAAGTGCAGTCATGATATCGAATTCCTATTCGCGAATGGTTTCTCGAGCGGGCGCCGGGCCGCGGCTGCGCTTGATGCTGGGAAGTGCCAGCATGGCAAGCACGAAGAGCCCCGTGGCGAGCTTCAGGTCCGGCGGCGGCATGCCGGCGGCAAGGCAGAACGACACCAGCTGGTAATAGGCGACCGCGCCGACGAAGGGCGCCGAAAGCTGGCGCAGCACGGTGTGCTTGCCGACGATCGCCTCGCCGATCATCAGCGCCGCCAGGCCGTTGATGAGGATGCCGATGCCCATGTTGACGTCGGCGAAGCCCTGCGACTGCACCATCAGCGCGCCGCCGGTGGCCGAGAAGGCGCTCGCAATGCCAACGCCGCCGATGGTCGCGGCCCAGACGTTGATGCCCTGCGCTTCCGCCATGTCGGGATTGGCGCCGACGGCGCGCATGGCCGTGCCCTTCTCGGTGTTGAAGAAGAGATTGAGCAGGAAGAAGACGATCAGCGCCAGCACGCCGGCGATGATGATCTTCGCAGCCGGGAAGCCCGGCTGTACGAAAGGCGCCCAGTCGAAGACGGCGGTCGTGCCGAACACGGAAAGATTAGACCTGCCCATGATGCGCAGGTTGATGCTGTAGAGCATCGTCATCATCAGGATGCCGGCGAGAAGCGTGTGAATGCGGAAACGCAGGTGGATGAAGGCGGTGCAGCAGCCGGCTGCAAAGCCCGCCACCAGCGCGACCAGGATTGCCGCGACCGGCGAGGCACCGGCGGCGAGCATCACGCCGCTGACGCAGCCGCCGAGCGGAAAGGCGCCCTCGCTCGTCAGGTCGGGGAAGCTCAGCATGCGGAACGGGATCATGATGCCCAGCACTACGAAGGCGAGGATCAGGCTTTGCGCCAGCGTCACCGGAATGAGGCCGACGAAACTCGTCAAGATGTCTTGAATGAAGGTCATGGTCGTCAGCTCGCCAGGAACATACGGTCGGTCTTCACGGAGAAGTGGCCGATCAGGTCGGGAACGGTGAGGCGCTTCTTCTCTTCGCCGGAAATCTCCAGCTTGACGCGGCCGGCATCGAGCATGATGACGCTGTCGCCGAAGTCGACCGCGTGCTGCATGTTGTGCGTGACCATCAGCGTCGTGAGCTTCAGTGCCTCGACGGTGCGTATCGTCGCCTGCATGACGATGTCGGCGGTGCGCGGATCGAGTGCCGCGGTATGCTCGTCGAGAAGCAGAAGCTCGGGCTCGCCGCCGACCGCCATGATCAGCGACAACGACTGACGCTGGCCGCCCGACAAAAGCTCGACGCGGGTGTCGAGGCGTTTTTCAAGGCCGAGGCCAAGCATCGACAGCCGTTCCCTATAGATCGCGAGGCGCTCAGCTGTGAGGCCGCGGCGAAGTCCACGCGACTTGCTGCGGAGGTCGGCGAGCAGCATGTTTTCGGCAACCGTCATGCTGGCGGCGGTGCCCTTCATCGGGTCCTGGAAGACGCGGGCAATGCGCATCGCCCGTTTGTGCACGGGCAGGCCCGTGACATCATCGCCGTTGAGGACGATGCTGCCGGAATCGAGGCTCAGCGCTCCTGATATGGCATTGAGCATGCTGCTCTTGCCGGCACCGTTCGAGCCGATGACGACACCGAACTCGCCGGTCTTGAGCTTGAGATCCAGGCCATCGAGCGCGACCTTCTCGTCGGGCTGGCCCCTGTAGAATACTTTGCGCGCCGCGCGGATTTCCAGCATGCTCTCCTCCCTGAGAGAAGTGACGGCGCAGGTCACGCCGTCACGATGTTGCGACCGTCGAACTCAGTCGACGATGCAGCCGCAATTGGCGAGATCTGCCGGCAGTTCGATGCCGAAGGCTTTCATGGCGCTCTTCGAGATCAAGGGGAAATGGTCCTCGTAGGCCGGGCGCGACGGCGCGATCGTCTTCGGATCGGCACCCTTGAGGATCTCAACGGCGATCTTGCCGGCGTTCATGCCGACCTGCTCGTAGTTGACGGCGAAGCTTGCGGGAACCACGCCCTTGCGAACGGCGCCATCGTCGGAATTGACGATCGGGATGCCGGCCTGGCGGGCGGCGGCCGATACGGCGGCAATCGCCGGCTGCAGCAGGTTGGACGCAGGCGTGTAGATCACGTCGGCCTTGCCGGCGAGCGAAGCGATGCGCTGCTGGATGTCATTGACGTTGTCGACGCCGACAGCCACGACCTCGAAGCCGGCGGCGGGGGCCGCGGCCTTGATCTTGTCGAGCAGCGCCACGTCGTTGGCTTCGCCAGGATTATAAGGCACGCCGAGACGCTTGGCGTTCGGCAGCAGCTTCTTGGTGAAGGCCATCACGGCGGCCACGTCCTGCAGGTCGGTCGCACCCGTCATGCCGGCATCGCCTGCTTCCCAGGAGGGGACGAGCTTGGCCGCGACGGGATCGGTGACGGCGGAGAACACGATCGTAATGCCCGAGCCGGCAAGCGCCTTTTTGGCGATCTGCGAGACCGGCGTCGTGATCGTATACATCAGCTTCGGATTTTCGGCCTGCAGCTTGGCGATCATCTGCGGCACCAGGGACGCGTCGAAATTGGTGTGGCTCTCGCTGTAGACCACATCCTTGCCCTCGACGTAGCCGCCGGCGGCCAGCGCCTTCTTGAAGCCGTCGATGGATGCGTTCAGCTGCGGATGCTCGCCGAAATTGGCGATCCCGATGCGAATCTGATCGGCAGCGGCAGCCGAGCCGATGCTGGCCATAAGCGCGCCCGCGACAACCAGGCCAGAGAGCCAGCCGGACTTCGATTTATGCATTTTTTCCTCCCGGATTTGACGCCGCACTCCTCGGGCGACGGTGAGGGATATTATCCGCCGCGAAAGGCTTGTCAATTCCTATATATATTCTCTCAAAATCCTCCAAAAAATATATTTATTTGCGAAAATGGCGATCCCGTATATATTTCGGCAAAGCATGTGGGGGTTCAAATGCAGGACGAAGAGCATTCGACGAAGACGGAGAACGCTTACCGGCTGCTGAGGCGCGACATCCTCACGACGCGCCTTCCTCCGAGCGCCTCGCTGAAACTGAGCACGTTGCGCGATACCTATGGCATCGGATGGACGCCCCTGCGCGAGGCGTTGACGCGGCTGGAGGCGGAAAAGCTTGTGACCGCCGTCAGCAATCGCGGCTTTGCCGTCGCCCCGGTGTCGCGCGAGGGGCTGGAAGATTTGACGCGCGCGCGCCAGGTCATCGAAGTACCGCTGCTTTTGGAATCGGTCGAACGGGGCGGCAGCGAATGGGAGTCGGCCGTCGTCACCGCCCATTACCGGCTGTCGCGCTGCCGGATCGCCGTGGACGATACGTCCGAGGCGGCGGTCGACGAATGGGAGGAGAAGCATGCCGCCTTCCATTCGGCGCTGCTGAGTGCGGCGACGTCAAGCTGGCTCCTGCGCTTCCACGCCACGCTCTGGGATCAATTGCGCCGCCATCACCGCTTCCTCGGGCTCGTGCCGACGTTGCGCGCCGCCGCCGGACTGAAGGACGGCTACGACGGAGCCATGGCGGCGCTGCGCGAAGCCATGGCCATCGAGCATCACACCAAGCTCATGGAGGCGGCCCTCGACCGTGACATCGAGCGGACGCGAGCGCTGATCACCGAGCACATCGGCTACACACTCGACGTCTACGTTCAATCGGAAAGCGAACAAAGCGGCGGCGGCCTGCCCGGTATCAAGAAGCGGCCGCGAAAGGCCGCGCAATGAGCGCTGCGGGACGTGAAACGCCGCATCGTCCAACGCTTGAGGACATCGCGGCGGCACGGGCGCGGCTTGCCCCCTACATCCCGCGCACGCCGCTGATGCCTTTGGCCCTCGAGCTTTCCGACCGGCGGATATTCCTGAAGCTCGAGACGCTTTCTCCGATTGGGGCTTTCAAGCTCCGTCCGGCCCTGA
Organism: Rhizobium sp. RAF56; assembly: GCF_052113965.1. NCBI lineage: Bacteria > Pseudomonadati > Pseudomonadota > Alphaproteobacteria > Hyphomicrobiales > Rhizobiaceae > Rhizobium > Rhizobium sp. RAF56. The sequence goes on along the minus strand of NZ_JBFRDU010000018.1, from coordinate 38,377 downwards.
ATGCGCTGCTGAGCCGGGAGCCCGAAACGCTGCGCCACGGCGTCGCCGTCGCCAGTTCCGGCAACATGGCCTATGGCACGGCGTGGGCCGCACGCGCGCTCGGCGTGCCGATGGCCGCCTATATGTATTCCGGGGCGCCCCAGACCAAGATCGACGGCGTTCGGCGGCTTGGCGGCGAGGTCCGCTTCATTTCGAAGGAAACCTGGTGGCGATATATAACCGACGTCGAACGGCCGGACGGTCCTGAGCTCCTGATCAACCCCGTCACGGATCAGGCGGTGCTCGACGGCAACGGCTCGATCGGCATGGAGATCCTCGAGGATCTGCCCGATGTCGATTGGGTGCTCACCCCCTATGGCGGCGGCAGCATGACAACCGGTGTCGCAAGTGCGCTGAGGTTCCTGCGGCCGCAAACCAGGGTCTTTGCCGTCGAGGATGAAAATGCGGCGCCCGTCACGGCTGCGATCGACGCCGGCCGGATCGTCGAGATCGAAACGCGGCCATCCTTCATCAAGAGCATCGGCGGGCCTTCGCTGCTGCCTGAGATCTGGCCGCTGGTACATCCCCTGATCGACGGCGCGATCACCGTGTCCCTATCTCAGGTGACCGAGGCCATGCGGCTGCTCTTTTCGAAGGCGAAGATCGTCGCGGAGGGCGCAGGCGCCGCTTCGCTGGCGGCAGCGCTTGCCAGCGACCGCTGCAAGGGCAACGTGGTCTGCGTCATCTCGGGCGGCAACATCGACGCCGATGCCTTCGGGCAGGTGTTGCGCGGCGAAATCCCGCAAGCCTGAGGCATGAAAACAAATGGATAGAGCGGATATGCCCTAAGCCTCGCCAGCGCGGTTTCGCGCCGCCACCTCCAGATAGGCCTCGGTCAATCGACCGAGCACCGATGGGGTGTCGGGCGGCAACGCCTTGCCGAGATGCACCGCCCGCAACTCGTCCATGACGTCGTCCCAAAGCGGCCGCCCACCCTCTTCCAGCAACTGCGCCCTTATGGACAGCTCCTCCGACGCCGGGAGATGCCTCCGCCCCCAGGCTCCCATCTGCGCCAATATCGGGACGAGTTCGATTGCCATTTCCGTCAGGCTGTAGATCGCCTTCTGCTTGTGGGTCGGATCGTCGCTGCGCGTCAGCAGCCCGCGCTCCATCAGCCGCTTCAGGCGATCGGCAAGAATGTTCGAGGCGATCCCTTCCTCCGAATGCTGCAGCAGCTCGCGAAAATGCCGGCGATTGCCGAACATGATGTCGCGGATGATGATCAGGCTCCAGCGGTCGCCGAGGACTTCGAGCGTCAGATTGATCGGGCAGCCGGAGCGGTGAAGCGCGTCCATTCTGGTCTCCAGAAAACTGCTTGCATTTTGGCAGCCGCTTTCTTGAGCAGCAACCAGTTTCATGTTGCAATCAGCTTTGCCGCAAGATTCAGCATTTTGGAGGAAGTGATGAGAAAGCTGATCGTTTGGAACCTGATGACGCTCGACGGGTATTTCGAGGGCACGAAACCTTGGGATCTCGAGTTTCACATGCTTGCCTGGGGCGAAGAGCTCGAACGCTACGCCACCGAACTCGGCGAGGAAGGCGACATGCTGGTGTTCGGCCGCAAAACGTACGAGGGCATGGCCTCATACTGGCCGACGGCCGAGGAGGCGCCCAAGATCGCCGCCTACATGAACGGCATCGAGAAGCTCGTCGCTTCCAGGACCATGAAAACGGCGAACTGGAACAACAGCCGCGTCATCGCCGATCCGGCAGCGGAGTTGACTAGGCTGAAGGAGCAAGCCGGCAAGTCGATCTTCATCTTCGGCAGCGCCGAACTTGTCGATACGCTCGCCAAGGCAGGCCTTATCGACGAATACCGCATCTGCCTCGTGCCGGTCGTGCTCGGCGCCGGCAATCCGCACTTCAAGCCCGCGGAAAAGCAGATGGCACTCGAGCTGCTGGAGGCGACAACGCTCAAGAACGGCGCGCTGATCCTGCGCTACGAACCTAAGCCGTAAGGTGCCCGGTGACTACGCTGCGTTCTTATAGATCTCTGCTCCACTACCGAGATCTATAATCTTGGCAGTACGGCCGAGAAGCGGCAAATGCGGCGTCTTCTGCCGGTCGATCGCGACGGCGACGCGAACCGGCGCTCCATCGCCGAGATCCTTAACATCGAGAAACTTCGAAACGGCGGCATGCACAGATGCCGCGTGGGGGGTCACAAGGTCGAACACAGATTTGTGCTCATCGCTTTCCATGACGGCGTCGAATTTCCATTCCGAGCTCGCTCCCATAAACATCGCTTCACGTTCAACAAAAGCGCGCGGAAACACAGCCGCCAGTCGCTCCCACAACTTTTGTCGCATGTCCGAGGCGTTCCGTTCCGAAAGTCGCTCCGCTGTGTGGTCGACAGCGTATTTCGAGGCGTTGCCGACAGCAATCGCAGCGCTCACCAATGCTTCCCGTGGAACGTCGAGATCAAAGATCATGTCGCTGTCGAACCGTACGGAAAAGCGCTCTGCCAATCCGCGAGCGATACGCGCAAAGATCGCGCGCCCACCCATAAGATCGGCTTCGCTGCGGGCAGCCCCGTTGTCGGACACAAAAAAACCGGTTGGGCTTTCTTGCAAACGTAAGACCACGCGAGCGCCACCCGGATAGACCAAGGGCGTTACGATCATCGCGCTTTCGTTGCCTGCCTTCGAATAGGAAAGGGCGCGTGCAACTTCGTCAGCGATCTGATTTATCGAAAGTCCATCGATCAAAACAGGCTCCTATTCCATTCAAGCGCCGGAAGCTCAGTTAACTCGGATACATTAAAACAGTCGCCTACCATGGTGAATATTTCGCGAAGCGATTGCGGCTCAATGTCAAGTGGTCTTGCGTTCGGCAGATTCTCACGCGGATCGAAGGCCTCGTCACCGAGCTTGGCGTTGTCTTCGAACGAATGAATATGGGAACCCATCACTTCCGGTGGAACCTTACAGCTGCGCCAATGTCTATTGGCGTGGGGTGCGCTCGGATGGAAGTCAATCCTGCTTATGCAGAGCCAGCGCTGCTGATATAGCACCTCGAACGTTGCGGTGACATCCTCCATGGGGCGCTGAGTCCACGCCGAAATCCTTAAACGGGCCTCCTCGATCGAGACCCCGTCGGCATCCGACAACTGAGTGACCAGCTGGGCTCGGGCCGCGACCGCCGACCTGATGTGGCGTTGCGTCACTGAAGCCGGCCCGGTATCGCGGTGGCGCGTCGGAGAGACGTTTTGCCATGACGGCCAGCCAAACAGCGATTTCTGCTGGCTAACAAGATGGCGCCAGTGCTCCAACTTTTCAGTTTGCAAAGACGCCAAGCCCAGCTTCACCATGCTCACGAGTTCTTGGCGTAAAGAACATCAGTTGCACAACCAAGTCAAGCGCAACTCAGTATGGGCTCAATGGCCCAAATTTCCGAAACGGACGGAATAAATCCGGTCGCGGCCGAGGAGGTGGGCGACGAGGGTGGCGTGGTCGAAGAGGCCGGCCATGGCGCGGTTTCTGAGATCGAGGCCGCCGCTCATGACGCCGAAGGCGGGCATGATCAGGCGTGCGCCGTCTGTCGCAAAGCACGGCCGGCGCACGGATTTTTCGCGACGCCGAACGGTTGCGGCCGGGTGCAGATGACCGGCGATCTCGCCCCGCTGTTGGCCACCTAGCGGTTCGTGGCGGAAGACGATACCGCCGTGGTGAAGTTCGTCGGCCGAGATGCCGGGCAGGTCGACCGTGCCGTCCGGATCGTGGTTGCCGTTGATCCAGACCCATTCGCGGCCCGCGGCCATGGCAACGATACGGCTGCGGAACGTCTCCGGCAGATGCCTGGACCCTACCCGATCGTGAAAGTTGTCGCCGAGCGAAATGACGAGCTTTGGATCGTAGCGCGCGATGACGGCTTCAAGCACCGTCAGCGTCGCCAGCGTGTCATAGGGAGGCAGCAGCATTCCGCGCCGCGCGTAGGCCGCACTTTTTTCCAGATGCAGATCGGAGACGACGAGCGTGCCGGCGTCCGGCAGGTAGAGTGCTCCGAGCGGATCGCACACCGCCGCGACGCCGTTCACCGACGTTTCCGCGCCTGCGCCGGGTCCGAAAGCATTCAAGTCGCGCGAGAGCGCCAGGCGATGCATCAAGCTTTATCCTCGTTCTCGTCAGCCCATGGCTTCGCGGATGATATCATCCGCGGCTTCCGCCAGCACGACATCGTGGGCTTCTCCCGGCACCGGTGTCTTGCCGATGTCCAGCATGACAGGCACGGCGAGCGGCGAGATATGGTCGAGCGCCCTGTGGGTGATGTGCCCCTTGATTCGTTTCAGCATATCGCCAAGCCGGCCGATATCCAAAAGTCCTGTCGCCGCATCCCGCCGCGTCGCCTCAAGCAGGATGTGGTCCGGCTCGTGGCTGCGCAGCACGTCGTAGATCAGGTCCGCCGAGACCGTCACCTGCCGGCCGGACTTTTCCTTGCCCGGATGCCGGCGCTCGATCAAGCCGGCAATCACGGCGCAATTGCGGAAAGTGCGCTTCAACAGGAAGGATTCGTCGAGCCAGGCCTCCAGATCATCGCCGAGCATGTCCTCGTCGAAAAGATCGGAAAGGCTTAAGCGACCGGCCGCGATCATCGCCCCCATGTCCTCCAGGCCCCAGATCCCGAGCGCATAGTCGGAAGCCACGAAGCCGAGCGGCTTGGCGCCGGCGCGCTCGAGCCTGCGGGTGATGAGCATGCCGAGGGTCTGGTGCGCCAGCCGCCCCTCGAAGGGATAGGCGACCATATAGCCGCGACTGCCGCGCGGAAAAGTCTCGATGAGGAGTTCATCGTGTTTCGGCAGCAGGGACTTTTCGTCCTGGATGGCCAACCAGTCGCGCACCTGCTCGGGCAGGCGGCGCCAGCGGTCTGGGTCGGCTAGCATGGCGCGCACCTGGTCGGCGAGGTAGGTCGAAAGCGGAAACTTGCCGCCCATGTAGGACGGTATCCTCGGATCGGAGGAGAAGGCCTGACTGGCATAGCATTCGTTTTCGCGAATGCCTTCGAAGCGCAGGACCTTGCCGGAGAAAAGAAACGTGTCGCCCGGCGACAGCTGCTCCAGAAAATATTCCTCCACCTTGCCGAGCGATGCGCCGCCGCGCCCGAGCGAGCCCCGGGCGTTGCGCTTGACGAGGCGGATATTCATCATCGGCGCTTCGACGATGGTGCCGAGATTGAGGCGATATTGCTGCGCCACTTGCGGATTGGAGACGCGCCAGCGCCCATCTTCCATCTTGCGGATACGCGCATAGCGCTCGTAGGTTCGCAGCGCATAGCCGCCGGTCGCGACAAAATCGACGATGCGTTCGAAGGTCTCCCAGGAGAGATCTGCATAGGGGGCGGCGCTTACGATCTCGTCGTAGAGTTCGAGCGGATCGAAGGGTTCCGCGCAGGCCATGCCGAGCACGTGCTGGGCCAGCACGTCGAGCGCGCCCGATCCGAGCGGCGGCGTGTCCTGCGCGCCGATGTAGTTCGCGTCGAGTGCTGCCTGGCATTCCATCACCTCGAAGCGATTGGCCGGCACCAGGATCGCCTTCGACGGTTCGTCCATGCGGTGATTGGCGCGGCCGATGCGCTGGGCAAGCCGGCTCGCCCCCTTCGGCGCACCTACATGGATGACGAGATCGACATCGCCCCAGTCGATGCCGAGATCGAGCGTCGACGTGGCAACGACGGCGCGCAAGCGGTTCGCCGCCATCGCCGCCTCCACCTTGCGGCGTTGCGCGACGTCGAGCGATCCGTGATGCAGCGCGATCGGCAGGTTATCCTCGTTGGCCGACCACAATTCCTGGAACAGCATCTCGGCCTGGCTGCGCGTATTGACGAAGAGCAGCGTCGTGCGGTGTTCCCTCAGCTGCCGGTAGATGTCGGGAATGGCGTATCTTGCCGCATGGCCGGCCCAGGGAATGTTCTCGTCGGTCGCAAGGATCGAAATGTCGGGCTTAGCGCCACCCTCAACCGTCACCAGCCCGGCCTCATGCTCCCTGCCCTCTTCCTGCGCCACCAGCCAGCGCCTCAGATCCATCGGTTCGGCGACGGTCGCCGAGAGGCCGATGGTCTTGAGATCGGGTGCCAGCCGCCGCAGCCGCGCAAGGCCGAGCGCCAGCATGTGGCCGCGTTTCGACGTGACCAGCGAATGCAGCTCGTCGAAGATCACGTATTTGAGATCCTTGAAGAAACGCTCCGCCTCGCTGTTCGCCAGAAGCAGCGCCACCTGCTCGGGCGTCGTCAGCAGGATGTCGGGCGGCGAGAGCTTTTGGCGTTGGCGCTTGGCCGACGGCGTGTCGCCGGTGCGGTTCTCGACGGAGACCGGCAGGCCCATCTCGGTCACGGGCCGCATCAGGTTGCGCTCGATATCGACGGCGAGCGCCTTCAACGGCGAGACATAGAGCGTGTGTATGCCGCGAAAGGCCGATCCGGGTGGAATTTTTCCGCGTCGGGTGAGCTCGACCAGCGACGGCAGGAAGCCGGCGAGCGTCTTGCCCGCGCCGGTCGGTGCGATCAGCAGCGTGCTTTCGCCAGCCTCGGCGCGCGCCAGCAACTCCAGCTGATGGTCGCGCGGCTGCCAGCCCTTTTCCGCGAACCAGCGCAAGAAGGGGGCGGGCAAGGCTGCGCGGCTTTCGACATCGATCTGATCCACGCGGGTCAATGTAGTTCAAAAGCGAGGATTGAGAAGCGATGATAGATCCCCGTTGACATTGCCAATAATCACGGATATAAATTATCCATGATTAGGAGGAACCAATGAAACTCGGAGACGGCGTAGAACAGGCGATCCATAGCGTGTCGATGCTGGCGGGGCTGTCTTCGGATGGCGTGCTGTCGGCCGCGGCACTGGCCGAGTTCCATGGCGTATCGCCAAGCTATCTCCTGAAGCATCTGCAGGCGCTCTCGGGCGCCGGCATCGTTCACACCGTGCCGGGACCGAAGGGCGGGTATCGTCTTGCCCGAGGGCCGCGCGAGATCACGTTGCTCGATATCGTGCTTGCGGTGGAAGGACCGGCGCCTGCGTTTCGCTGCAGTGAAATCCGCCAGCGCGGGCCAAATCCGGTCGGTGCGCACCTCTTTGCCAAGCCGTGCGGCATCAACGCCGCCATGCTCAAGGCCGAGCGCGCCTATCGCGCCGAACTTTCGCGGGTCAGCATTGCCGACCTGCAAGCCGACCTCGCCGTCGACGACGACGGCAGCATTGCCGCGAGAGGCTGCGCCTTTCTCGAACTCCACGAACGCAGAACCAACAACAGATAGATCCAACCCAAGATAGGAGACTAAAATGCAAGCTCGTTCCAACCCCTTCAAAGCCGCCCCTGATGCCTACAAGGCCGTTGCCGCGCTCGAGCAATACGTCCAGGAGGAGTCCGGTCTCGAACGGCGCCTCGTCCACCTGATCAAGCTGCGCGCCTCCCAGATCAACGGCTGCGCCTATTGCGTCGACATGCACGTGAAGGAAGCCCGTCACGACGGCGTGAGCGAACAGTGGATCAACCTGTTGTGCGTCTGGCATGAATCGCCGATTTACGACGCACGCGAACGCGCGCTTCTCGGCTGGGTCGATGCCGTGACGAAGATCTCCGAGACCGGCGCGCCGGACTCTGCCTTCGAGCCGCTGAAGGAATTCTTTTCGGAAGCGGAAATCGCCAAAATCACGGTGACGATCGGGGCGATCAACGTCTGGAACCGGATCGCCGTCGGCTTCCGGCTGCAGCACCCGATCGACAAGGCCGCGCAGGCGGCGTGATCCCATCGTCGCTTCTGCGACGGTCGTGGCAGGCATGAAATATGACGGCTTACCAGGACTGCGCCGCTATCCGCCGTCTCCCCGGACTCGATCCGGGGTCCAGCGCGCGCAAGTCCTTGCGCGCAAAAGACTCTTTCGCGCCGCCGACGCGGCGCGGCTGGATCCCGGCTCAAGGCCGGGATGACGGAGAGAATGGACAGGACTCGCAAAAAAGACTGCTTTGTCAACAAACTATGGCGCCGACCTCAGGGTCGGCGCCATATCATTTAACAGTCTAGATCTGGTTGTCTTTCGAAATTCCGGACGGAAAACCGCGTGGCAGTTTTCCTGGAATTGCTCCAGATCAGGCGGCGGCGGACGCAGCCTTCGTCGGAACTTCCGAGATCGTCTTCAGAACCTGCGAGGCGATCTGGTAGGGGTCGCCCTGGGAGTTCGGGCGGCGGTCCTCGAGATAGCCGCGGTAGTCGTTCTTCACGAAGGAGTGCGGAACGCGGATCGAAGCGCCACGGTCGGCCACGCCATAGGAGAACTTGTTCCACGGCGCGGTTTCGTGCTTGCCGGTCAGTCGCTTGTCGTTGTCAGGTCCGTAGACGTCGATGTGCTCCATGAGGTTCTTGTCGAACTGGGCCATCAGCGCCTCGAAATAGGCCTTGCCGCCGACTTCGCGCATGAAGCTGGTCGAAAAGTTGCAATGCATGCCCGAGCCGTTCCAGTCGGTGTCGCCGAGCGGCTTGCAATGGAATTCGATGTCGACGCCATACTTTTCCGTCAGGCGCAGAAGCAGGTAGCGCGCCATCCAGACTTCGTCGGCGGCCTTCTTCGAGCCCTTGCCGAACACCTGGAATTCCCACTGGCCCTTGGCCACTTCGGCATTGATGCCTTCGTGGTTGATGCCGGCCTCGAGGCAGAGGTCGAGATGCTCCTCAACGATCTGGCGAGCGACGTCGCCGACGTTCCTGTAGCCAACGCCGGTGTAGTAGGGACCCTGCGGCGCCGGGTAGCCATGTTCGGGGAAGCCGAGCGGACGGCCGTCCTGGTAGAAGAAATATTCCTGCTCGAACCCGAACCAAGCGCCTTCGTCATCGAGGATGGTGGCGCGGGCGTTGGATTCATGCGGCGTGACGCCATCGGGCATCATGACTTCGCACATCACCAGCACGCCGTTGGTGCGGGCCGGGTCGGGATAGAGGGCCACGGGCTTGAGAACGCAGTCGGAGCTGCGGCCTTCGGCCTGCATGGTCGACGAACCGTCGAAACCCCACAGCGGAAGCTCTTCGAGGGTCGGGAACGCTTCGAACTCCTTGATCTGCGTCTTGCCACGAAGGCTGGGCACCGGCTTATAACCATCGAGCCAAATATACTCGAGCTTATACTTTGTCATTGCGAACCTCTAAAGGCGGGAGCGCGCCCAAGGAAAACGGAGCGTGCTCGCGGGTATTGAACTCAGGCCACGAAACGGCTGAATCCCGTCATGCATTTGCCATGCCAGTTTCATCGCCCGGCCTCTAGCAGCCCCAAGCGGCAATTCGCCTCTTCCCATGGACAAGCGGAATCTCAAATGATTCCAGCAGCTCACATGCTGCACTGCGACAGAACGCGCCATGTGGCGCACCCCAATCGGCAGAAAACTGCACGGCATAGTGCCAAGGGGCAACGTGTGCCTATAATTTAATCACTTCGCATTTTTTATGAGCATTACTCTTCAAGATGAGCTATGGTCATCCTATATCTGATCCGAACCGTGCACGACGAGTTGCGCCGGAAAATCTGGAGAAACGCTGAAATGGCGATTGGTTTTCATCAGCAGACGGCAAAGATCTTTCAGTTTCCTGTAAAGATCGCTTCGGCGCGCGCGGCCGAGATGGCAAAGGCGGCCGAAGAGGCCAAGGCGTCGCGCATCTGTGATGCCGGCAGCGGCGGATGGTATCACGAACAGGCGATCACGGAATCGCAGCAGCCCCGCAAGTCCTGACCGCCGTTACCCCTGACCGGGTTCTTTCCTGCCATGGTGCGGCGCGTGCGTCCGCACACATCCCCTCAAAGCGCGATATAGCGATCCGAGCGATGGTTGATCGCCAGGAAGAGATTGAGGGCGACTGCTCCAAGCACGGAGTAGAAGACCACCGGCGGGGTGGTGACGAAGAAGGCCGCGGCAAGCACGCAAAGGTCGATGCAGAGCTGCACCAGGCCGGCACGGATACCAAAACTCTCCTGCAGATAAATGCCGAGAATGCCGACGCCGCCGAGGCTGGCGCGATGGCGATAGAGCGCAAGCAGCCCGTAGCCGAGGAGCACGCCGCCGAGCAGCGCGGCCCAGGCCGGATGAATGCTGGAAATCGTGAAAAAGCGCGACTGCAGATCGGCGATCACCGAGGTCAGGCCGATCGCGATGAAGGTCTTGACCGTGAATGCCAGGCCCAGCCGCTTCCACGAGAGATAGAAGAACGGCACATTCAGCAGGAAGAAGGCCAGCCCGAAATTCACGCCGAAGGCATAGTGCAAAAGGAAGGCGACGCCGGCGGTGCTGCCGGTCAGGAGGCCGGCGCTAGCCAGCAGGTAGAGACCGAGCGCGCTGACGAGGCTGCCTGAAAAGACGCCCTGTACGTCTTCAATGGCGGTGTGGCGGGTGGCACTCGTGTTCCAGAAACCCAGGGCACTCATAAGCTGCGTCACGTCGCACACTCCGATGGCAAACGGTGAAGGTGGCGCTCGAGCGGTCAAGCCCCCAAGCGATGGCAATGTTGATGATGAGCTGGAGCGCCGGACGGCACTCTTAACGTTTCCGTCCTGCCAGCGTATGGCCCGAATTGTGGGGCCTTCGGTGCTTTCGATCAAGCGAAATACGTAAGCAATGCTGACCTAATTCAACTTCGCAACAATTGTTCCTTCACGCGATCGCGCGCGTAACAAACAAGATGCCGTGCACGGGTTTTCCGACATCCATGCGAATGACGCTGCGCTCCACCGTCTCGACGGAAAGGCCGTGACGGTCGCAAAGTGACCGGACGTAGGCTTCGCCATGGGCGTAGCGCAGGGAATCGCGAAGCAAAAAACCGTCGCCCTCGCCCGCATCCTCGACGGAAAAAGCAAAGGCCGCACCGGGTGCGGCAAGCGCCGAGACCAGCGAAAACACGCTTTCGAGATTGCCCAGGTACATCAGCACGTCGGCGGCGGTGACAAGATCGGCGCGGTGTGCGGGCAGTCCATCGCCGAAAAGGCCAGAACGTTCGGCATCGAGTGAGAGGTCGGCCTGGCCGAGATGCTCGTAGGCACCCTTTTCGGCAGCCTTGGCCAGCATGTTCCGCGAAAGATCGAAGCCCTCCAGGCGATCGACGCGGTCGCGGATTTCAGGTCCAAGCAGCCCGGTGCCGCAACCGAGATCGACGGCGAGCCGGAAGCGCCCGGAGATAGCGCCGATGAGAACCGCCAGCTTTTGCGGAACGCTGTAGTCCAGCTTCTCGACCAGCGAGGTTTCGAAACGGTCGGCATAGTCGTCGAACAACCGTTCGACATAGCGGCTCGAGGGTTGGTCCGGCACCTCGGCGCCGCCCAATAGGGCGAGCTTCAGCCCGGCGCCGAAGAGATCGCCGTGATCGAGCGCCAGTACCGTGCGAAGTGCTTCTCGAGCGCCTGCGGCATCGCCAGCCTTGTCGCGATAGGTGGCAAGGCTGAACCAGCCCGCGGCCCAGCCGGGCACGAGCTCCAGGGCCTGCTCCATCAGCTCGGCCGCGCCCTGCGGCTCGCCGCTTTCGGCAAGCATCCTGGCATAGTCGGCGCGACGGTCGGCGATCACGTCGCCGGAGGAGAGCTGGCTCGGCAGCATGGTGGCATCCCTTCGAAAGGCCGCCATTTGGCGGCGGCCACAAAAAAACTCAAGTCTTATCTCAGGCAACGAGCACGACAGCGCCAGGAGATGTGCATGACGCGCCAAGGACGCTGTGAAGTTTTGAATTTGCCTTGGAAAGCGCTTGCGGGCTGCTGTTCGCCGCTTTATCTGAAGAGCGAACAGGAGACATTCCATGTCGGATGCGGTGAACAAATTTCTCGGCGATTCGCCCGGCCGCACGTTGGTGAAGCTTATCGTCGTTTCGCTGATCGTCGGTTTCGTGATGCGGGTGTTCGGCTGGCAGGCGTGGGACCTGATTGCGGGCATCCGCCGTTTCGTGCTGGAGCTCTGGCATTCGGGCTTTGCAGCGCTTGGACATTTCGGCGACTATCTCCTCCTTGGCGCGAGCATCGTCGTTCCGCTTTTCGTCATCCTCCGCGTCTTCAACTTCCGGCGTTGACCCCATGAGCTTTCAATCCAAGTCCACTACGCGCCGCAACGTGCTACGGTTTGCCGCCCTGACGTTTGCCGCCGGTGTCGCCGGCTGCGCGACGCGCGTCGCGCCCAGCAAGGTCGCCAATGTACCCGGTGCGGACCAGACGGCCGCGGCATTGCCGATGGTGAATGCGCTGCGCGCCAAGAACGGCCTGCCGCCGGTGCATGCCGATCCCGCCGCGACGGCCGCCGCCCTCTATCAGGCGAAACGCATGGCGAACGCCGGCAGCATGCGGCACCTGATGGGCATCGGCGACAATTTCGGCGATCGCGTCAAGGCAAGCGGCGTGAGGCTGCCGGCCGCCGAAAACATCGCCGCACATCAGGGCGATGTGGGCGCGGCGGTGACGGCCTGGATCAATTCGCCGCACCACCTGCGCAACATGCTCGGCAACTATTCAGGCATTGGCGTCGCCGTTGCGCACAATCCCTCTTCCGGTGACACGCCCTATTGGGCGATGGTCCTCTCCACCACATAAGCGAGCCGTCTCGCCGGGAATTGAGCAGCCGAGGACTGGAATGGATCAGGTGGCAACGGGAAAAAACGCGCTCGCCTTCGAGGTCACGCACCGCCTGGTCCTGTCGATCGCCTTGCCTATGACGCTCGCCTTCATGACGACGCCGCTCCTCGGCCTCGTCGATACCGCCGTCGTCGGGCGGATGGGCGAGGCTGAGGCACTCGCCGGCCTTGCGATCGGTGCGGTGCTTTTCGACCTCATCTTCGCCAGCTTCAATTTTCTGCGCTCATCGACGACGGGGCTGACAGCGCAGGCCTTCGGCCGGCGCGACGCGCATGAGCAGCAGGCGGTGTTCTGGCGGGCCTTCCTCTCGGCGCTTGCCTGCGGCGGGATGATGCTCTTGCTCTCTCCGATCCTCCTCTGGCTAGGCCTGAAGCTGATGGGGCCGCAAGGCGGCGTGGCGGAGGCGACGCGTACCTATTTCTCGATCCGAATGCTCGCGGGGCCGGCCGCGCTTGCCAACTATGCCATTCTCGGCTTCGTGCTTGGTCGCGGCCAGGGTCACATCGGGCTCATGCTGCAGACGCTGATCAACGGCATCAACATCGTGCTTGCGATCGGGCTCGGGCTTGGCCTCGGCTGGGGCGTCGCGGGCGTCGCCTGGGGGACGATGATCGGCGAGACCGCCGGGGCGCTTGCCGGCCTTGCGATCGTGCTCAAGGGCTTCTCCGGCAATCCCCGCCCATCGCGCGCCGAGCTTTTCTCGCGCGAAAAACTCGCCCAGCTCTTCGCGCTCAACCGCGATATCCTGATCCGCACCTTCGTGCTCTTGGCAGCCTTCACGCTGATGACGCGCATCGGCGGCAGCTTCGGCGCCGTCACGCTTGCCGCGAACGCCGTGCTGATGAATTTCTTCCTGCTCTCCGGCTATTATCTAGACGGGCTGGCGAATGCCGCCGAGCAGATCACGGGCCGGTCGATCGGGGCCACCTATCGCCCGGCCTTCGACCGTGGGCTCAAGCTGACGACGCTGTGGTCGTTCGGGCTTGCGGCCCTGGCGACGCTGTTCTTCCTCCTTGCAGGCCCGGCGCTCATCCGGCTGTTGACCACGGCAGAGGATGTGCGCGCGGCAGCTTCGACCTATCTTCCCTGGGCGGCGGTGACGGGGCTCACCGGGGCGCTCGCGTTTCTGATGGATGGGGTCTTCATCGGGGCCACCTGGTCGCGCGCGATGCGAAACCGTATGCTGATGTCCTTTGCCGGCTACCTTGCGGCGCTCGCGCTCTTCGTGCCGGCCTTCGGCAATCACGGCCTGTGGCTGGCGATGAACGCCTTCCTGCTGTTTCGCGGCTTCTTCCTGGCATACGACCTGAAGAAGCGTGCCGATCAGACCTTCTTGGCGGCCCAGTAGTCGAGCCTGGTGTCGCGCAGATCGCGGATCGAGGCGGCGCGCTCGCGATCCATCAGCCTCGACAGCCCGCCGACGATGCGCGCCGGCAGGCCGGGCCCCTCGTAGACCATGCAGGAATAGAGCTGCACCAGATCCGCGCCGGCGCGGATCTTTTCCATCGCCGTTTCCGCCGAGGACACGCCGCCGACGCCGATGATCGGAAGTGCCGGGCCGACGCGCTTGCGCATCTTCGCCAGCACCGCCGTCGATTTTTCAAACACCGGCTTGCCGGAAAGGCCGCCCGTTTCCTTTGCTTGGACCGCGTCTTTCAACCCGTCGCGCGCAAGCGTCGTGTTGGAGACGATGAGGCCGTCGAGGTCGTGCGCCAACGCTTCCGCGGCGATGTCGTCCATGCCCTCCTCCGTCAGGTCCGGGGCGATCTTCAGGAAGACCGGCACCTTCCGGCCGGCCTTCGCCGCTTCTTCGTCACGGGCCGAAAGCACGGCCAGGAGCAACGCCGCCAGGCTTTCACGCCCCTGAAGGTCGCGCAGACCGGGCGTGTTCGGAGAGGAGATATTGGCGGTGAAATACCGAGCGACCGAGTAGAAGCGGCGGATGCCCGCCACATAGTCGGCGACACGGTCTCCGCTATCCTTGTTGGCGCCGATGTTGACGCCGATGATGCCTTGCCCACGAATGGCGGCCAGCCGCCGATAGGCCGCCTCATGACCTTCATTGTTGAAGCCAAGGCGATTGATGACGCCTTCATCCTCGACGAGGCGGAAGATGCGCGGTCGCGGATTGCCCGACTGCGGCTTCGGCGTGACCGTGCCGATTTCCGTAAATCCGAAGCCGAGTTTCAAGAGCGCTTCCGGCACCTCGGCGTTCTTGTCGAAACCCGCCGCCATGCCGAGCGGGTTTTCAAAGCGGATGCCGGCTACCGTTTGGGCGAGACGTTGGTCGGGGCGCACTCGGCAGGTGGGAACCACGCCGGATTTCAGCGCCGCGATCGAAAGCCCGTGCGCCGTCTCGGCGTCGAACAGGAACAGGCCGCGGCGGCCGAGCGTCTTGAAGGCGTCGATCATTCGCCGAGCTCCGGAAAGATGTGGGCGCCGTCGGCGCCGATCGGCAGCGGCTTCTCCCATAGAACGGCCGAAACCGGCAGCGCTGCGTAGAGATGCGGGAAGAGATCGCCGCCGCGCGAGGGCTCGAACACGAGCTTGTCGCCAAGTTTTGCGGCATCGACAGCAACGAGGAGCAGGCCCGCCTGTCCGGCGAAATGGCGCGCCGCCGTTTCCCTTGCCTGCGGGGCCGTGGAAAAATGAATGTAGCCGTCGGTCAGGTCGATCGCGGCGCCATGAAAAACGCCGGTTTGTCTGGCTTCCTGCCAGAGCGCATGCGGCACGATCTTGTAAACGACGGGCGTCACGGTCATCATCCCCTGTAGCAAGACTGTTTCTGCCAGCGCTTTGCCGAAAAGCGGCGCCGATGTCCACGGCCGGAGGCAAAGAATTCGGCCCGCGACGTCGAATTTCCGGAGGATGACATGAACACGGCAATCTCGATCGCCTTTCTGACCCTTCTTCTGCCGGCATCGGCGATTGCAGCCGAAGCCGACCCGTCGCGGTTCCAGCTGGAGCGCAGCGGCGATCATTTCGTCCGGCTCGACCGGCAGACCGGCGCCATGTCGGTCTGCGAGGACAAGGACGGGGCGCTGGCCTGCCGCATGGCCGCCGACGAGCGTGCCGCCTACGACGAGGAACTCAACCGGCTGGCCGACCGGGTAACGGCGCTCGAAAAGTCGGCCGCCGTGAAACCCAACCTGCCGAGCGACGCCGAGGTCGACCGCACGATCGGGATCATGGAACGCATGATGCGCAGCTTCATGGGTATGGTCCGGGAATTCCAGGGAGAGGAAGAAAAGGACAAGACACTTCCGCAAAAGACACGCGCGATCTATGAATAGCATTGCGTCGATTTTTGCGGGATAACCGCTCTGCGCCGCGGACCGGCCCTTGGGAGGGGGCTTGGATGAACGAACAGACCATCATCATCGCCGACGATCATCCGCTGTTTCGCGATGCCCTGCGCCAAGCGGTCGGCGGCATGGAGGGCGCCCGCGCGATCGTCGAAGCCGGCGATTTCGAAGCCGCGCGTGAAGCCGCCAAGACCAATCCTGACGCTGACCTCATGCTCCTCGATCTCGCCATGCCCGGCATTAGCGGGTTCTCCGGGCTGATATCATTGCGCGCGGAGTTTGCGAGCCTGCCGATCGTCATCATTTCGGCGACGGACGATTCGCAGACCGTGAGGCGCTCGCTCGAGCTCGGCGCCTCCGGCTTCATCTCCAAATCGGCCGATATCGACGAGATCCGCCGGGGCATCCAGACCGTGCTTGCCGGCGATATCGCCACGCCCCCATCCTACCAGGAGGGGCGGGAGCTGGACCCGGAGATCGCCGATCTCATCCGCCGGCTGCAGACGCTGACGCCTCAGCAAAGCCGCGTGCTGACCATGGTGAGCGAAGGGCTTCTCAACAAGCAGATCGCCTATGAGCTTGGCGTGTCGGAAGCAACCATCAAGGCCCACGTGTCCGCGATCCTCCTGAAGCTCGACGTCGACAGCCGCACCCAGGCCGTCATCCAGCTCAGCAAGATCAACATGGCGCCGGCTTGAAGCGTCTGCCGCATTCAGCAACGGTGGATACAGGATTTTATTCCTGCTTTACTCTTTACGCATCCGTGGTCCTCCGCTAGTCTCGGCGTAATCTTCAAATCGGATCCGATTTGACGAAAGGACTATGCGCAGAGCCACGAGTACGGGCTGCCAAGCGACCGTCTTTCCAGGGCTGAGCAATGCTGTCACACGACCAGATTTGGGAAGCGATCGATCGGCTCGCCGAGGAGCATGCCCTGACCTCGTCGGGCCTTGCCCGCCGTGCCGGCCTCGACCCGACCTCCTTCAACAAATCCAAGCGGCTGAGCCAGGATGGCCGCATGCGCTGGCCCTCGAC
The DNA here is from genome assembly GCF_052113965.1 of Rhizobium sp. RAF56. Lineage (NCBI taxonomy): Bacteria > Pseudomonadati > Pseudomonadota > Alphaproteobacteria > Hyphomicrobiales > Rhizobiaceae > Rhizobium > Rhizobium sp. RAF56. The sequence goes on along the minus strand of NZ_JBFRDU010000018.1, from coordinate 21,424 downwards.
GGAATCGATCGCCAAGATCCTCGACGCAACGGGCGCCTCGATGGAGCAGTTCCTGGGGCTGATGCCGCCGCGTTCGGTTCCGGGCAGACTGCCGGACGGCGCATTTCCCCCGCAGACCGGTTCGATCCCGCTCCTCGGCTTTGCGCAGGCCGGCGCCGGTGGCTTCTTCGACGATGGCGGCTTTCCCGCCGGCCAAGGTTGGGATGTCGTGGAGTTTCCCGCACCGCCGGCGCAAAAGGCCGGCGTCTATGCGCTGGAGGTGCAGGGCGACAGCATGATGCCGCTCTATCGCGACGGCGATGTGCTGATCGTCGAACCCGGCGCGCAGATCCGGCGCAACGACCGTGTGGTCGTGAAAACGCGCGAGGGAGAGGTCATGGCCAAGGTGCTGCTGCGCCAGAGCGCGCGCTCGATCGAGCTGATGTCGCTCAATCCCGAACACCCAAATCGCATACTCGATCTCAAGGACGTGGAGTGGACCGCCCGGATCATCTGGGCCAGCCAATAGGAAAGTTTTCTCCCATGCGCCGAGCCGCCTTGTTGACAGGACTGGTGGGAATGGCAGCAGTCGCGGCGATGGTCGGCATCGGCGCCGAACACTTCCTGCGCGACCGGAACGGCACCGGAAACGAAGCCGGCGAGCCGCCGACCCAGGCAGCGCCCGAACCCGAGGCCCCCGCCCGCAACGGTGCCGAGGCGCTTTTTGCTCCGGCGCCAATCGAACGGGGCGCGCGCCTGGCGCCAAGCAAGCCAGTCGATCTTATCCCGGTCGATCTCGCCAACCTTCTCGTCGAACGTGCCGGCGTGCTGACGGTCGGTGACCGCAGGCTCCAGCTTTCCGGCGTAACACCTACGGACCCGGCTCGGACGTGCACCGATGCGGACGGCCGGCAGTGGCCGTGCGGCACGGTCGCGCGATCGGCGTTGCGCAGTTTTCTGCGCGGGCGCACGCTGACCTGCGACCTCCCCGGAGAGGACTGGCAGGGAACGGTCACCGCGCAATGCCGATACGTAAAGGTCGACATCGGCCAATGGCTCGTCAAGAACGGCTGGGCGGAGGCTGAGCCCGGTTCGCCGCTTGCGGGCGCCGGCGACGAGGCTCGCAACGCCAGGCGCGGCATCTATGGCGACGGTCCGCGCAAGGGCGGTCCATCGACGCTGGCGCCGACGCCGGCAAAAGAGGATCCCCTCAATCCGATCTGAGCGTTGAATGAAGCGCGCCGCCCTTGCCACGAGCCGCAGGGCTTTCTACTCTCCCCTCTCAACAATGCTCACAGGGACCATCATGAACCATCCGCTGACCACGCATGAAGCGCTCATCTACGTCATGGTCATGGCGTCCGCCGTCGACCGCACGATGAACGACCGGGAACTCGGCCGGATCGGCGAGCTGGTTCAGGTGCTGCCGGTATTCAAAGGCTTCGACGAGGACAATCTGATCGCGGTGTCCAGGGACTGCGCCAAGCTCCTTGCCGGCCCCGAAGGGCTCGACATCGTGCTTGAGACGGTGCGTGACACGCTGCCGGCGCGGCTCTACGACACGGCCTATGCGCTCGCCGTCGAGGTGGCTTCCGCCGACCTTTCCGTCAAGGCGGAGGAACTGAGACTGCTCAGCCTCGTTCGAGACCGGCTTGGCCTCGACAAGCTTACCTGCGCCGCCATCGAGCGCAGCGCGATCGCCCGGCACCGCAAATCCTGACGGCGCAATTCCGGACGGAAAACCGCCTCACACTTTCCTGGAATTGCTTAATAGAGGCCGTAGGGAAAATAGCGCAGATAGATTTCCTGCAGACGGCCGTTGCGCGACAACGTCGCCAACGCATGATTGATGGCCGCTGTCAGGTCGGCATCCTGCTGGCGCAGCATGATGGTCATGCCTTCACCGAGAAACTGCGGCGACAGGTACGGGCCGTCGAAGAGGTCGCAGCATTTTTCAGCCGCGGGCGAGGCGACCCAGAAGGAAAGCTGCAGGCCGTCTGCGAAGATCGCATCGACCTTGCCTTCCTTGACGGCGGCAAGGAGTGCCTCCTTGCTGTCGAAAGGCACCGGTTTGATGGCCGGAAAGAAAGCGGCGAGCATGGCTTCGTGAGCGGTATTCCTCACGATGCCGACCGGCTTGCCGGCGAGCGCCGAGGCGGTCGTCCCTTCAAGCGTGGCGTGAAGATTGCGCACGAAGCGGGCCGGCAGTTCCAGGTAGGGGCGTGAAAAGGCGAAACGTTGCCTCAGTTCCGGCGTTACCGCAAGGCCAGCGATGACCGCGTCGCCCTGCGAGGCGGCAAGGGCTGCCTGAAGCTCCTCGAAAGGCAGCGCCTGGATCTGGCACTTGTCGGCAACGCCAAGTTCGTCACAGACCTCGCGGACGAGATCGACATGAAAGCCTGACAGCTTTCCCGACTGGTCGGAGAAATTGAACGGCGGAAAATCCACGGTCGTTAGAAAGCGCAGCCGAACCAGCGACGATAGGTCAGGCTTCGGCAGGCGCTCGCGCGCGTCGAACAGGATCGGCAGGCCGGGCTGGGCGCGTTGTTCGGCTTGCGCCGCAAATGATACAAGAATGCCCAAAAAAATCACGCAAAGCGTGTATAAACCCTTAAAATGTAGGGGTGAACAATTCGCGCGTCTCACTATGATCCTGCCTGAGCTAGGGGACGTTGCTGCTTGGTAACGGTGTAGCAGAGTGACGCGCTTCGGGGAATATCTGCCGCCGGTGACCTTAGCCGGAGATCAACGACAATCGAGTGCCATCGCGCTCCGGCTGGAGCTACCGGTCGCCGAGGCTCCGCGTGATCCGATGGAGCGCGAGATCGGGGCGCTCCGTGCACTCGGCATTGAGAACGCCGCAATTGCCGGCGCTGCGAATCGCGCGCTCGTGCACGACACGAGCATCGAGCAGGAGCTGCTCGCCGGCGGCCTTCTCGAATGCGATTACTATCGTTCAATTGCGCAAAGCCTTCGACTGCCCTTCATCGAAACCATCGGCGACGGGGCGGTCACCGATAGCGTCGGGCTCGACAGCCAACTCCGCTCGCCGACCATGCTCCGACTGGCGCATCCGCGCCTGCCGCCGACGACCGTAATCGTTCCCGAAGCACGGCGCCTGTCCGATCTCCAAGGGTTGCTCGCCCGCTTTCCGAGCCTGCGGGATTCCCTTGCAATCGCATCGCCGACGACCGTTCGCCGCACCGTCTGGGCAGCGGGCGCCGTCCGGCGCGTCCGCGACACGGTGACCGGCCTCTTTGAAACACAGCCGCGTTTCAGCGCCCGGATCGTCTTTCAGGGAAATCAGGGTTTCTACGCCGGCGTCGTCATTACCCTTCTCGTGCTTTGCCTCGTCGCCGTCCCCGCCAGCGCCCTCGTCGCGCACTTGCTGCTGTCGTTTCTCTATCTCGCCGCGCTGATGCTGCGGGGACACGCGGTCATGCTGAGAAAACGTCCGCGGCCGCCGGTCGTCCCCCATCCGGAAGGGAACCTGCCGGTCTACACCGTCATGGTAGCGCTATACCGCGAGGCGGGGGTGGCGGCCCAGCTGGTGGCGGCACTCAAGCGGCTGAACTGGCCGACCGCGCTCCTCGACATAAAGCTCGTTTGCGAGGCCGACGACCGCGAGACCATCGAGGCACTGGTCGCCCAGGCGCTCGGTCCCCAGTTCGAGATCATCGAAGTGCCGGCAATGCTGCCGCGCACCAAACCGAAGGCGCTGAGCTACGCGCTGGCCGGCGCGCGTGGTTCCTATCTTGCCGTCTACGACGCCGAAGATCGCCCCCATCCCGACCAACTGCGCGAAGCGCATGCGCGCTTTGCCGCCGCGCCGTATCGGGTCGCCTGCCTGCAGGCGCCGCTGGTGATTGCGAATGGCGGGCAGTCCTGGCTGAGCGCGCTGTTCGCGCTTGAGTATGCCGCCCTTTTCCGCGCCCTGCTGCCGATGCTGGCGCGCCATCGCATGCCGCTCCCGCTCGGCGGCACCTCCAACCATTTCCGCACCGAGGTGCTCCGCGCCGTCGGCGGCTGGGATCCCTTCAACGTCACCGAGGACGCCGATCTCGGCATGCGCCTCTATCGCTTGGGTTTCCGCTCGGACGTGATCGAACGACAGACGGTCGAGGACGCGCCGACCGATGCGGGGATCTGGGTGCGCCAACGCACTCGCTGGTTCAAGGGATGGATGCAGACCTGGCTGGTCATGATGCGCGACCCTCGTGCGCTTCGTCGTGAGATGGGCCTTGCCGCTTTCTGCGTCTTCCATCTCCTGATCGGCGGCATGCTGATCTCCTCACTCGCCCATCCGCTGGTGCTCGCCTGCCTTGCGCGTCCGATCGCGGCGATGTTTGTGACACCTGAGAAGGATATGTCGATCGCCGAGCAGATTTTGCTCGCTGTCGATTTCATCAACATCCTCGGCAGCTACGCCGTCTTTCTACTGCTTGGAACGGCAGCGATGATCGATCGGGAAAAGAAGCAGATCGGCTGGCGTTTCGTGACAGTCCCCATCTACTGGATGCTTGTCTCGTTCGCAGCCTGGCGCGCGGTCTTCGAATTGCGCTCAAACCCATTTTTCTGGCACAAGACGCCGCACGAACCGTCCCAGCCGACCGGGATGGCATGAACATCGGGCGCGATCCGAGATCGTGGAAAATCCCTTGCCCTTAGCACGCTATTAAACAATGTCGCTTCTATTCGGGTCGACGGCATCTCCCCTTGCTGCAAGGTATTCCAGGGGCAGACGGCATGACGCTCCGCCGTCGTCACCTTGTTGCAAGGTATTTCAGCCAAAGCACTTGCATTGTCGATTTTCGGCGCGGCGGCCACCCAGGGCCGAGCGCGCCATAAGTCACCACAGCGGACGAACCCATGCTCAACCACTTCAAGATCAAGACCAAGATCCTTGCTGTCGTACTTCTCCTCAGTGCCGTTTCCTTTGCCGGCCTGCTGCACGTCGTCAGCCAACTGAATTTTGCCGATACGCGGTATAGCGGCTTCATTTCCCATGAGGCCTCCGCTTCCCTGGAGGCGGCGCGCGCCAGCGCCTCGATCGTGACCTCCGTGCTCGACACGAGCCTGGTGTTGAACATGGACCCCGCTTCGCCGCAATTTTCCGCCGCCGTCACGGAGCATGACAAGTTCTTCGACCTGGCGCGCACACGCCTGCGCAAGACCGCCGAGCTCGTGCCCGCTCGTCAGGCCGCCGTCGATGAACTTCTTTCCAGCATCGATGAGCTGCAGAACCTCGGCCACGAGGTCATGGATCTTCGCCGCGAGGGCAAGACCGCCGAAGCCGTTGCGGCAATGCCCACCGTCAGCGCCAAAATGGCCAAGGTGGTTCCGCTGATGATCGCCAACAACGACGCGCTGACCAAACTGCTGCGCGACGGCAACGCGGAACTTTCGCAATCCATCCACGCAACGGCGACAAATAGCCTTATCTTCGTCGGCCTGGCAGCGCTTGCGGCGATCGGCCTTGCCCTCTACATCGCCGAGGTGGGCATCGCTCGGCCGATGGCGCGTCTTCGCGAGCGCATGGAAACCTTGGCCGCCGGCGATACCGATGGAGAAATCGCCGGCCTCGACCGGCGCGACGAGGTCGGTCAAATGGCCGCCACGGTCGCGATTTTCCGCGACAACGCGATCGATAGAATGCGGCTCGAAGCCCAGGCCAGGGCCGACCGCGCGCAAAGCGAGACCGAGCGCACCGAGCGCGAGACACGCCAAACGGCGCAAGCCGATGAGCTGCAACGCGTGGTTCAGGCGCTCGGCAATGGCCTGCGCCGGCTTGCCGACGGCGATCTCGTCACGTCGATCGACGTTGCGTTCGCAGGCGAACTCGACGCGCTTCGGCGGGACTTCAATCACTCGCTCGCCAAGCTGAACGAAGCCATGGTGGCGGTCGGCTCGAACGCGCGCGCGATCAGTTCGGGCGCCAACGAGATCCGCTCCTCCGCCGACGATCTTTCGAAGCGGACCGAACAGCAGGCCGCCTCCGTCGAGGAAACGGCAGCGGCGCTGGAAGAAATCACCACGACCGTCAAGGATGCGGCCAAGCGCGCCGAGGAAGCGCGCGAACTCGTGGCCCGCACCCGCCAAGGCGCGGAACGGTCCGGCGTCGTCGTGCGCAACGCCGTCGACGCGATGCATCAGATAGAGAAGTCGGCGACCGAGATCAGCAACATCATCGGCGTTATCGACGACATCGCCTTCCAGACAAACCTGCTTGCCTTGAACGCCGGCGTCGAAGCCGCACGCGCCGGCGAGGCCGGCAAGGGTTTCGCCGTCGTGGCACAGGAGGTACGCGAGCTTGCCCAGCGTTCGGCGAGCGCGGCACGCGAGATCAAGTCACTGATTTCAGCCTCGAGCGCCCATGTCCGCAGCGGCGTCAACCTGGTGGGCGAGACCGGCAGGGCGCTCGACGCCATCGTCGGCGAAGTGCAGGAAATCAACCGCCACGTCCACGCGATCGCCGAGGCAGCGCGCGAGCAGTCCCTTGGGCTGCAGGAGATCAATACCGCGGTCAACACGATGGACCAGGGTACGCAGCAGAACGCCGCCATGGTCGAGGAAAGCACGGCCGCCAGCCACGGACTGGCTGGCGAGGCCGCGGCACTGACCGCGCTGCTTGGCCAATTCAAGGTAAGCGGCGGAGGCTTCCCCACCTCCGCGGCGCCACAAACCCGGGCTCCCTTCGCCGCGCCGCTTGCCGCCGCCACGCGGCAGGCCTACACCCCGGTGAAGGCTGCCGAAGCAGGCAAGACACGCGCCCGCTCATCCCCTGCCCGTGCGCTCGGCCAAAAACTGATGAACGCGTTTGGCGGCAGTACGGCTGCTACCTCCTCATCCAAGGATGCGGACTGGACTGAGTTCTGACCGGAAGCGTCTGACCAGCTAAGAAAGCGAAGGGTGGGACGCGCAGCGTTCCCCCTTTTTTCGCGGCACTCGACCGGGCACGGAGCAGCTGCGCGCTACGCAGCTACATCGGCAATAGGCGGCTCAGTATGCCATTGAAATCATTGGCGAGTTACGAATTTTGGGGGCATGCGTTCGAAGTCGAGTCGGAATCACCTACTATGCGACGCAACATCTCCGTCGCGTAGTGGCCCCGACCGTCCCTTACAACGCGTGACTACCTCAGTCTTCGCTTAGCTGAGCGTAAAGCAGTTTCGCAAGGTACTCTTCCATAAACTGCAATTCGAGATTGCCATTTGCCCAATGTTTATCCGTCTCCCGGAGAGCATCATAGTAGGGCATTCGCTCGTCCCTAATTCGCTCTGGAACGATCTTGTTCCCCGGCAGCAAAGTTCCGGAACGCACGCAGAGAAGGTAATAGCAAACTGCTCTGGCGGTTCTCCCATTCCCCTCAACGAATGGATGTATCCAGTTGAGGCGCCATAAACCGTAGCCAGCGAGTTGAGTGGGACTCAGATTATCCCAGTTCTCGTGAATAAAGGAAATGAACCGATCCATTAAGTCGGGAACCGTATCAAAATGCGGGGGTATATGGTTTCCTACGTAGATAGGCTCTTCGCGGAAGCGCCCGCCGAACTGGGAGATACCTGCGACCGCGGCGTGATTCAACGCCCATAACATATACTTGTCGATCGACGTCGGGCCCTGCTCAATGCCAATTTCAATGAAGTTCGTCAACAAGTCGTACTGGCGGATTAGGTTCTTTTCCAAGAGCGCATTATAGAGTTCTGGATACTGTTTTTCTGTAACCAACATGGCATAAAAAAAGCCTGCCAAAGGCAGGCTCTCCCATAAATGAAGTTGTTACGCGCTAAGCAGCCTTACACTCTGCGAAGCTTGCCGGGCCGAGTCCTTTGTTATCTTGGAACCCTCTGGCGCGTTTCCATATGCAAAACTGGCTCGCTGCTCGATAAGCTGCGCTTCCGATACTTTGTGGGTGCGCGCGCGTTCAAGCAGACGATCCAAATCAGGACGTGCTGGTGCTGGCGTGATGACGGATTTACGAGCGGCCATACTCATTCTCCCCTTGGCATTGCAATTTGTTGCACGAAACAGTTAACAACCCTGCGCCAGCGTAACGGAAGCGACAGTCGTCATGACTAACATTCATCAGAGTTGCTGGTTCCGGCCCACTTAGGTGTTCGATGCTCTGACAGTAGCTGCTTCGGTCTATCTCGCCTAGCAGTTTTTGTGGTCTATAGAACGTCCAAGCTCATGCCAGCTATCGTCGCTTTCATTTTTTTGACACATATGTACACGCTTTGTACTCGGTCGCGGTTTAGCTGTCCAATCACATATAGGCGATGCGCGTGACCGTTTTTAAGCGCTGCAAGCGGAAGGGGGCGAATGATAGCCGCGCCGGCGCCGTTTCTGAGACGGTGGATGCAACTGGCTCCATCTAAATGGCAAGCAAGCCTGCCACCCACACGACAACGAAAATGACGCAGAAGATCAGCCGCAAGATTGCCGGAGCACGTGTTGTAAATCGCCGTGAACCGTCAGTGTAACGAGTGAAACGCCTACCTATCTAACAAATTGAAATCATTGGAGCGGGTGAAGGGAATCGAACCCTCGTATTCAGCTTGGGAAGCTGCTGCTCTACCATTGAGCTACACCCGCGACGTTTGGAGATTTCCAACAGTTCCTTGCCGGTGTCAAGGCGGAAAACGCGGTGGCTCCGGCGTTGCCGCGGTCTGGTCTTTGTGCGCGTCAGGCCGGCCCGCGGGCGCTTCAGCCGGCGGCCTCGATGATGAGGTTGGTGATCACGTCCGGCTGGGAGATCAGCGAAAGATGGCTGGCCTTCACTTCGATGGTCTTCGCCCCCATGCGCTTGGCCATGAACCGCTCGAGGTCGGGATTGATCGTCCGATCCTCGGTCGAAACCGCGTAAAAACTGGGCTTCGAGCGCCAGGCGGCTTGCGTGGTCTTGCCGGCGAGAAGGTCTTTGTGGAACGGTTCCTGTACGGCGTAGAGCACCTTCGCTCTTTCTTCCGGCAGGTCGCCTGCGAAATCGCGCAGGAACGCCTCCTCGCCGAGCCGTCCCTCGTCACCGTCGAAAACGATGCCGGCGGTCGCCGGCGGGGTGGGGAAGGTCTTGGCGAGCGCGGTATAATCCTCGCCGGCGTCCGGCGCGCGCGCGGCGACATAGACCAGCGCCGAAACGTTCGGATGGACGCCTGCCTCGGAGACGATCATGCCTGCAAAGGAATGCCCGACCAACACGGTCGGCCCGTCCTGGCGGGCCAGCACGCGCGAGACCGAGGCGGCGGCTTCAGGCAGCGTCGTCAACGGGTTCTGGACCGCCGTGACGTTGAACCCTGCGGACTGCAGCCGCGCGATCACCTCCGACCAGCAGGATCCATCCGCAAACAGCCCGTGCACCAGCACGACGTTGCGGGCTTTCACGGGGGCTGAGGATGCGGCGAAGCCGACGGTCGAAATCAGCTGCATTGAGCCGGCCGCAAGGGCGAGCGTGAACGTCCGTCTGTTCATCATCGTCGGAAACCTCAAGGTCGATCATGATGCAGAATCGATATGTAGGACCGTGTCCGCTCCTCAAGGGTGCGGCCCGACGATTTTTACTGAGTGCCTGATGCCGTCCTAGACCGTTTTTACGCAATTCCGGACGGAAAACCGTGTCACACTTTTCCTGGAATTGCTCTAAGCGCGCCTGGTGTCAGAGCCTGAAATGCTTCGACAGTTTCAGACCCTGGGCCTGATAGTTGGAGCCGAGGCCCGAGCCGTAGAGGCTGGAGGGCTGTTCCTGCATATGCTCGTAGACGAGGCGGCCGACGATCTGGCCGTCTTCTAGGATGAAGGGCACTTCGTGGCTGCGGACTTCGAGCACGGCGCGACTGCCGCGACCGCCTGCCGGAGCGTGGCCGAAGCCCGGATCGAAGAAGCCGGCGTAGTGCACGCGGAATTCGCCGACGAGCGGATCGAACGGCGTCATTTCCGCCGCATAGAGCGGCGGAACGTGCACGGCCTCGCGCGAGACGAGGATATAGAATTCGTCCGGATCCAGAATGAGTTCCGTGCGGCCGCGGCTATAGAGCGGCTCCCAGAAATCGAAGATGTCGTGCTGGTCTTTTTTGTCGACATCGACGACGGCGGTGTGGTGCTTGCCGCGATAGCCGATCAGGCCGGCCTTGTCGCCGGTAAGGTCGATCGAAAGCGCAATCCCGCCGCCGCTGACATTCGGCCGCTTGGCGGCGACCAGCGTCTCGCGCTCGTGCAGCGCCAGAAGCTCGGGCTCGCCGAGCAGCGCCTGGCCGACGCGGAAGCGGATCTGCGACAGCCGCGAACCGCGCCGCACGACGATCGGGAAGGTGCGCGGGCTGATCTCCAGATAGAGCGGTCCGGAATAACCGACCGGGATCTTGTCGAATTCCTGCGCATAGTCGGTAATGACGCGCGTGAAGATGTCGAGGCGGCCGGTCGAACTCTTCGGATTGGCCGAGGCCGACATGTCGGCCGGCAGGTCGAGCGCTTCCATCAGGGGCACGATGTAGACGCAGCCCGTTTCCAGGACGGCGCTTTCCGTGAGATCGATGACATGCAGGCTCAGCCGGTCGAGCTTGTCCGCGACACGATGCGAGGGGCCGGGCATGAAGCTTGCCCGGACGCGAAATGCCTTGGCGCCAAGCCTCAGGTCGAGGCTCGCCGGCTGGATCTGGTCGCGGTCGAGCGCTTTTTCGCTTCTGAGGCGCCCCGTGTCGAAAAGCGCCGAAATGGCGCGATCCGCCAAGATTCCTGTTTCGCGAGCCATCATGTCCCATCCATATTTTGCCGCCGACAAAACCAAAATCGAGGAATTGACGCAAGCCGTCAACGGCGGTATTGCAGTCTTATCCCGTGGTGATTTGGCCGGTCGGCTTGCAGCCACGTTAAACAAGTGGCTAAAAAGACCGGGGTTGGAACCGGTCTGCTTTCGCGACCGGTTTTTTTGTTTTGAAAGTGGTGATGGCATGAGCAAGACTTGGCGCCCCGCAACCCAACTCGTTCACGGTGGCACGCTCCGTTCGCAATATGGCGAGATGTCCGAAGCGATCTATCTCACACAGGGCTTCGTCTACGAGAACTCGGAAGCCGCCGAGGCCCGTTTCAAGGGCGAGACCGAGGGCTTCATCTATGCCCGCTACGGCAGCCCCACCAACGCCATGTTCGAAAAGCGCATGTGCCTGCTCGAAGGCGCTGAGGAGGGTCGCGCCACCGCTTCCGGCATGGCAGCCGTCGCCGCAGCGGTGCTCTGCCAGGTGAAGGCCGGCGACCATATCGTCGCGGCCCGCGCCGTCTTTGGCTCCTGCCGCTATGTCGTCGAGACGCTGGCGCCGAAATACGGCGTCGAGTGCACGCTGGTCGATGGCCGCTCGCTGGAAAACTGGGAAAAGGCGATCAGGCCGAACACCAAGGTCATGTTCCTGGAAAGCCCGACCAATCCGACACTCGAAGTCGTCGATGTCGCGGGCGTTGCGAAACTCGCCAATCAGGTCGGTGCCAAGCTGATCGTCGACAACGTCTTTGCAACCCCTCTCTTCCAGAAGCCGCTCGAACTTGGCGCGCATATCGTCGTCTATTCCGCGACCAAGCATATCGACGGCCAGGGCCGCTGCCTCGGGGGCATCGTTCTGTCCGACAAGAAGTGGATCGAGGAAGAGTTCCAGGAATATTACCGCCATACCGGTCCTGCCATGTCGCCCTTCAATGCCTGGACGCTTCTGAAGGGCATCGAGACGCTGCCGCTGCGCGTGCGCCAGCAGACGGAGAATGCGGCTGCCGTCGCCGATTTCCTCGCCGCGCATCCCAAGGTCGCAAAGGTCATCTATCCCGGTCGCAAGGACCATCCGCAGGCCGACATCATCGCCAAGCAGATGACCGGCGGATCGACGCTGGTTGCAGTCGAACTGAAGGGTGGCAAGGACGCGGCTTTTGCGCTGCAGAATGGGCTCGAGATTACGCGCATATCCAACAATCTCGGCGACTCCCGCAGCCTGATCACGCATCCGGGAACCACCACGCACAAGAACCTGACGGAAGACGCTCGCGCCGAACTTGGCATCTCGCCGGGCACCGTCCGCTTCTCCGCGGGCATCGAGGACACCACCGATCTCGTCGAGGACTTCGCCCGCGCGCTTGACAAGGTGTCGGCCTGACCGAACACCCGGCGGCTCGCGAAAGCGGCCGCCGATCGCCAAAAAAGACGCGCTAATAGTCAGGTTAACCCTGAATTTTAGCGTTAACAGTCGGTAAAGCTCCCGCAGCGTACTGTTCTAGAATGATTCGCCAACGATTTCTTGACGGGCGGCTCGGCCTGCGGCTATCGGTTGGTGTGTCAAAACTAGGCCACTCGCATATGTATCGCGCCCTAACACGAGGCATCGAGGTCGTCGTCGAACCGTTTTATCTGGAGGAGCAATCCGATCCAGACGACGATCGCTATGTCTGGGGCTACCGCATCGTCATTTCGAACAATTCGGTGCTGACGGTGCGACTGGTCAATCGATACTGGCACATCACCGATCAGAACGGCCAGGTCGACGAAGTCAGTGGCCCGGGCGTCGTGGGTGAACAGCCGAGGCTGAAACCGGGCGACACTTACGAGTATTCCTCCGGCTGCCCGCTCGATACACCATCGGGCATGATGTTCGGCCATTACCAGATGGAAACCGACGAGGGCGAACTGTTCGACGTCGCCATTCCGGCCTTTTCGCTCGATACGCCGGGCCTGCTACGCACGCTGAACTAGAGCAGATCAGCTTTTCTTTGAATCGCAGATCCGCTCTATCTTTTTGTTTTCACGAGCGCCTGCAATTGCCTCGGCAAGCGTCCGGCTATTCGGCCTCGGCGCTGACTTCCGCCGCCTCGAAACGATAGGTCGTCGAGCAGAATTCGCACGTGACCGCGATCTCGCCGTTATCCTGGGCCGCTTCGATGTCGTCGGCGGACAGGCTCTTCAGCACGCCCTTCAGCCTGTCGCGCGAACAGCTGCAGCGGTCGACTACCGACTGCGGTTCGAAGACGCGAACGCCGCGTTCGTGAAACAGGCGGAACAACAGCCGTTCCGTGCCGACCTGCGGGTCGGTGAGCTCATCCGCATCGATCGTCTCGACCAGCGAGCGGGCTTCGGCCCAGGCATCGTCCTCGATGCTGCCGGTTGCAACGATATCGCCATCGCCGCCATGGAGGTCGGGCTGGCGCATGCGTTCGGGCGCCTCGGGCAGGAACTGGGCGATCAGGCCGCCCGCCCGCCAGCGATGACGCGGCTTGCCCGCCGCATCGCGGTCGAAAAGCTCGGCAGCACTTAGCCGCACCCGCGTCGGGATCTGTTCCGACTGACGGAAATAGACGCCCGCGATCTCTTCGAGAGAGCGGCCGTCGAGCGGCACGATGCCCTGGTAGGGTTGCGAGTAGCGGCCCTGGTCGATGGTGAAGGCAAGCACGCCGGCGCCGAGCAGCTGCTCCGGCTCCGTTTCGCCGGCTGCCACGGCGCGCTCCAGCGCTTCCGCGTTGAAGCGAGCATAGGCGCGGACGTTTTCCGGCGTCGCGAAATCGGCGACCAGCATGTCGACCGGCCCGTCGCTCCTGGTCTGCACGGTGAACTTGCCGTCGAACTTCAGGGACGTGCCGATCAATACCGTCAGCACAACTGCTTCGGCCAGCAGCCGCGCCACCGGCTCGGGATAATCATGCCGGGCAAGAATGGCATCGAGAAGCGGACCCAGCTGGACGGCGCGTCCGCGCACGTCCAGGGCTTCCACCTGAAAAGGAACGACATGGTCATCCCCGGCAAAATCGAATTGGCCGAGCGATGCGGCACTTTCCGCCATATATCCTACTCCTAGTCCTTGGGCGCAGGTTGCCGCCCGGAGGCTGCGGCGCGCCGCAGCCTGAATTAGATCACACCCAGGCACCATGCCAGAATAGATTTCTGCGCATGCAGGCGGTTTTCCGCCTCGTCGAACACTACGGATTGCGGGCCGTCGATCACCTCGTCCGTCACCTCCTCGCCACGATGGGCGGGCAGGCAATGCATGAACAGCGCCTGGCTGTCCGCGTGCTTCATCAGCGCCGGGTTGACCTGATAAGGCTGGAAGATGTTGTGACCGCGCGCCCGGTGTTCCTGGTTCATGGAAACCCAAGCATCGGTAACCACGCAATCTGCGCCGGCAACCGCGCGCTCGGCCTCGTGGCAGAGCAGGATGTCGGCGCCCTCGTTGCGGGCCCAGTTCAAATAGTGATCCTTCGGCTCGGAACCAAGGGGTACCGCCATCGTCATGCGATAGCCGAAGCGGGCAGCGCCTTCGACCAGGGAATGCAGCACGTTGTTGCCGTCGCCGGTCCAGGCGACCGTCTTGCCCTTGATCGGGCCGCGATGCTCCTCGAAGGTCATGATGTCGGCCATGATCTGGCAAGGATGGGTGTCGTCGGTCAACGCGTTGATGACGGGCACCGTCGCATACTCGGCAAGCTCCAGCATGCGGTTGTGATCGGTGGTGCGGATCATGATGGCGTCGACGTAGCGCGACAGCACCTTCGCCGTGTCGCCGATCGCCTCCGCCCGGCCGAGCTGCATTTCCGTGCCCGAGAGAAACAGCGTCTCGCCGCCGAGTTGCCGCATGCCGACGTCGAAGGAGACACGGGTGCGGGTCGAGGGTTTCTCGAAGATCATGGCCAGCATCTTGCCGGCAAGCGGCTTGCCGGACGTGCCAGCCTTGGTCGCCTGCTTGCGGACCTTCGCGTCCTCGATGATGCTGCGCAGATCGGCAGCGGCGACCGCGGAGAGATCGAGGAAATGCTTTGGGGATGCCATGATCTGTCTATGCTCCAAAAAAATAGGGCGCCCGCAAGGGCGGGCGCTCCGGGCAACCGCCCGCAATCAAGCCGATTTCAGTGCCCTTGCCGCGCGCAGGCTCTCAACCGCCCTTTCGAGCCGCGCCAGCCCATCGCGGGCCTCCTCGGCGGTGGTGACGAGCGGCGGCAGCAAACGCAGGACGTTGTCGCCGGCGGGCACACCGAGCAGATGCTCGGCGCGGATCGCCTGAAGCAGCTCGGCCGACGGAACCTTAGGCTTGATGCCAAGCATCAAGCCTTCGCCGCGCACGTCCTCGATCAGATCCGGATAACGGTCCTCGAGCGAGGCGAGGCCTTGGCGGAAGACGAGCGCCACGTCGCGGACGTTCTGAAGAAATCCATCGCTCAGGACCACGTCGAGAACGGCGTTGCCGACAGCCATCGCCAGCGGGTTGCCGCCGTAGGTGGAGCCATGCGTGCCCGCTTTCATGCCCGACGCCGCCTCGGCGGTGGCGAGGCAGGCGCCAAGCGGAAAACCGCCGCCGATGCCCTTGGCGACCGCCATGATGTCCGGCGTGACACCCGACCATTCATGGGCAAAGAGCTTGCCGGTGCGGCCGACGCCACACTGGACCTCGTCCAGGATCAGCAGCAGACCGTGCTCATCGCAGAGCGCGCGCAGCGCCCGCATGAACTCCGTGGTCGCCGGGCGAATGCCACCTTCGCCCTGGACCGGCTCGATCAGGATCGCCGCCGTCGCCTCCGTGATGGCGGCCTTGACCGCCTCGATATCGCCGAACGGAACCTGATCGAAGCCCGGGGCCTTCGGGCCGAAGCCTTCGAGGTATTTTTCCTGGCCGCCGGCAGCGATCGTCGCGATCGTACGGCCATGGAAGGCGCCTTCGAAGGTGATGATGTGGAAGCGCTCAGGATGACCCTTGGAGAACTGGTAGCGGCGCGCTGTCTTGATCGCGCATTCCAGCGCCTCGGCGCCCGAGTTGGTGAAGAACACCTTGTCGGCGAAGGTCGCCTCGGTCAGGCGCTGTCCAAGCGTCTCCTGGCCCGGAACTTCGTAGAGGTTCGACAGGTGCCAAACCTTGTCCGCTTGCGCCTTTAGAGCATCCACCAGGTGCGGGTGGCCGTGACCGAGCGAACTCACCGCCACGCCCGCGCCGAAATCGAGATATCGCTCGCCGTTTTCCGCGATCAGCCAGACCCCCTCGCCTCGCTCGAACCGCAAGGGCGCGCGAAGATAGGTATCATAAAGCGGCGTGGCTTCAGCCATGGCGCGGGTCTCCCGGTCAGCTCGGACGGAGGTGCCGTTCTCGTCGAATGGGCACCGCCAAAGGTTCAAAAAAATGCCGTGTCTCGGCGCCAAAAAATCAAAATGCCGCCTTTCGGCGGCCGGGTCGCACTATTTCCTTTTTGCACCGCGATGTCAACAAAACTGCGGTGTTCGCAAGTGCGTCAAACCGTCTGCGACGGGTGCAAAACCTCAACGGGTTTCATTGCAAAAATGCCACATAAACCAGCAAGTTGGGGAAAACCCGAAAATCGAATCGTTGAGATTCCTCCGACTCTTGCCACCGAGTCAGCCTGACACTAGGTTAAGCGTTAATTACTAGACTGCATGCGGCGGAACTAGTCACCACAATTTTACAGCGTTTTGGGCTTCGATGGCAATCGAGGCAGTGGCGAGGGATTCTGCCGAGAAACGCGACAGGCGGAGACAGGGGCATGAACTGGACAGACGAACGCGTCGAGAAGCTCAAGAAGCTATGGTCCGAAGGGTTGAGCGCCAGCCAGATCGCGGCGCAGCTCGGCGGCGTCAGCCGTAATGCGGTCATCGGCAAGGTGCACCGTCTGAGCCTGCCTGGGCGGGCGAAGGCGGGCGGGACCGCCACGCCGGCGCGGGCGGCGCAGAAGCGTACGACTTCTGCGCCTCGCGCGCCGAACTACGCCTCTCGCGTCACGACGCGCACGGTCACCCGCCAGCAGGGCGCGACCATGCTCAAGGAAGAGATCGAGATCGTCGAGGAGATCGAATACCGTCCCGCCTCCAACGTCGTCGTTCCGATTTCCCGCCGGCTCGGCCTCACGGAGTTGACGGAGCGCACCTGCAAATGGCCGGTCGGCGACCCGCTGAAGGAAGACTTCCATTTCTGCGGCTGCGACAGCCCGGATAACTCTCCCTATTGCGGCTACCACCAGCGCCTCGCCTACCAGCCAGTGAACGAGCGCCGCCGGGCCGCCGCGCACTGAGCGCCGCTTCCGATCTCTGACGAACAAAAAACGGGCCTCGCGGCCCGTTTTGCATTTTGGCGGTTCGAAGGCGCTTTATGCTTCCATGGAATAGCCCGCACCGCGCACGGTACGGATCACGTCCGGCATGTTGGAGAAGTTGAGCGCCTTGCGCAGACGCCCGACGTGGACGTCGACGGTGCGCTCATCAACATAAATGTCGTGGCCCCAGACGCCGTCGAGCAGCTGCGAGCGGGAGAAAACGCGGGCGGGCGAAGACATCAGGAACTCGAGGAGACGGAACTCGGTTGGACCGAGGCGCACCTCCCGGTTCTTGCGATGAACGCGGTGGGTCTCGCGGTCAAGTTCGATGTCGCCGCAGCGAAGCACCGTCGAAAGCACTTCAGGCCGCGCACGGCGCAGCATGGCCTTGACGCGGGCCATCAGTTCGGGCGTCGAGAAGGGCTTCACCACATAGTCGTCGGCGCCGGTGGAGAGCCCGCGCACCCGCTCGCTCTCCTCACCGCGCGCAGTCAGCATGATGATCGGCAAGCGCTCCGTCTCCGGCCGCTGACGCAGCCGGCGGCAGAGTTCTATGCCGGAGACCCCCGGCAGCATCCAGTCGAGGATGAGAAGGTCCGGGGTCCGCTCCTGTAGGCGGATTTCCGCCTCGTCACCTCTTAGGATCGTATCGACCTCGAAGCCCTCGGCCTCGAGGTTATAGCGCAGGAGGACGCTCAGAGCTTCTTCGTCTTCGACGACGGCAACTTTCGGGATCATTCGCTTTTCGCTCTTTTC
The DNA here is from genome assembly GCF_052113965.1 of Rhizobium sp. RAF56. NCBI lineage: Bacteria > Pseudomonadati > Pseudomonadota > Alphaproteobacteria > Hyphomicrobiales > Rhizobiaceae > Rhizobium > Rhizobium sp. RAF56. Next base: position 3,640 of record NZ_JBFRDU010000018.1, on the reverse strand, counting down.
GATATTCGCGGGCTTACTCGGTCACGGCGCCGACGGTATTCGCCGTGTCGTCCTTGGGGCGCTCGCCTTCCGGCTGGCTGCCGGTCGCCATGTAATAGATCGTCTCGGCGATGTTGGTCGCGTGGTCGCCGATGCGTTCGATGTTCTTGGCGCAGAAGAGCAGATGGGTGCAGGTCGTGATGTTGCGCGGATCTTCCATCATGTACGTCAGCATCTCGCGGAAGAGCGAGGTGTACATGGCGTCGATTTCCTCGTCGCGCTCACGGATCGACACGGCCTTGTCGGGCGAACGCGTCGTATAGACGTCCAGGACTTCCTTGAGCTGGACCAACGCCAGCTCCGCCAGGTGCTCGAAGCCGCGGGCAAGCCGGCGGGGAACGCCCGTGCCCTGCACCGCGATGACGCGCTTTGCGGTGTTCTTGCCGAGGTCGCCGACGCGCTCGAGATCGGCGGCGATGCGGATGGAACCCATGATTTCGCGAAGGTCGGCCGCCATCGGCTGCCGGCGGGCAATGGTCAAGATCGCCTTGTCGCCGACCTCGCGTTCGGCGTGGTCGAGGATGACGTCGTCGGAGATCACCTTCTGGGCCAGTGCCGTATCGCTCTGCACGAGCGCGCGGACGGAATCGGCCACCATCTGCTCGGCCAGGCCACCCATTTCGGAGATGCGGCGCGTCAGGAACTTCAGATCTTCGTCGTAAGCTGTAAAGATATGGGTCGAAGGCATTCTTCTATCCTCAAGGTAAGAGAAGGCGCTGGGCAGACAGACCAGGCCGCAGCGCGCGGCGCGTCATCTCGATCTGCGTGCGCGAGGCAAAAATCGGAGTGACACCCGGCCAAGCTGCCGGAGCAAAGGACAAGGGCACCGATGCGATGGAAACGTTGCTGACAGTCATCCGTGTTCCTTCGTGGGACCTGAATTGTGTGAGCCGACAACGGGCAGGCTGCGCATATTTCAGCGTCCTTCCATAGCGGTCCAAGCACCGACGTTTTATGTCAGGCGAATGAAACAATTATGACAGTCCAAAGTGTTGAAATTCAAGCATGAAAACAGCGCGCTATGGATCGGCGGCACGGTCTTTAGAAGCGCACGGTAAAGTCGGTTCCCTTGCCCACCTCCGATTTGACGATCAGCCGGGCGCGATGTCGCGTGAGAATATGCTTGACGATCGCCAGTCCCAGCCCCGTGCCCTTCTTCGACCGGCTGTCGGCGACGCTGACGCGATAGAAACGCTCGGTGAGCCGCGGCACGTGCTCGGCATCGATCCCCGGTCCCCTGTCCGAGATGGTCACTTCGACGGGCGCTCCAGGCCCGTTCGTCACGGAGACGTCGACGACCTTGCCATCCTGCCCGTACTTGCAGGCGTTTTCGACGAGGTTTTCGAACACCTGAACGAGTTCGTCGCGATCACCGAGAACTTCCGCCTTGCCGGCCGGCAGGTGCAGTTTGATGTCGACACCGACCTCCTGGGCAAGCGGCATGAGGGAGTCGCGGACGTGACCCAGCAGCGGCACGATGTCGACCAACTGATCCGGCGCGATATGAGACTTCAGCTCCAGCCGCGAGAGGGACAGGAGATCGTCGACGAGGCGGCTCATGCGCGTCGCCTGGTCGAGCATGATCCCCAAAAACCGCTCCTGCGCCTTCGGGTCGGCGCGTGCTGGCCCCTGGATCGTCTCGATGAAGCCACGAAGCGAGGCAAGCGGCGTGCGCAACTCATGGCTCGCGTTGGCGACGAAATCCGAGCGCATGCGGTCGATGAGACGCAACTCTGAAATATCCCGGAAGGAAAGCACGAACAGCGCGTCCGACGCCCCGTCGCTTGCAGCCCCGACCGGCGCGATGCGCGCGATGTAGACCCGTTCGGAGGGAAGCCGCTCAGCGTGCTCGATCTGATTCGGCCGTCGGGTGGCGATCGTCTCGTTCACCATGTCGAGGATGCCCGGCGAGCGCAGTTTAGACGAAAGGTGGGCGCCGACCGGGAACGAGCCGAACGCCTTTTCCGCCGCCGCGTTCTGGATGACGATCGAGGCATCGCTTCCAATCACCAGCACCGGTGCGTCGAGCGCGGCAAAACCGGCGGCAAGCGCTGACACCATGCTTGCCCCGTCCTCAGGCGTCGCGTGCGTCTTGACGGAACCCGGCGCATCCACCGTCAGGGGCGGACGCGCCAGAATGGCTGTCCCGAATATGATCCAGAGGCCGATTGCCGCCAAGGCATTGGCGCCTTCCACAACAGCGAGCAGGGCGATGAGGGCCGCGAGCAAAAGAAGCGTCCAGTCATGGCGCAAGCGCCCGATAAGCCTTTTCTGAAACGATAGATCCTCTTCCAAATGCTTTTCGCCGCTCCAACCGTTCGCAATTCAAGATTCGCCTGAATACCGCGCATTCATGACAGCAGTTTTCGCAGTTATCCACAACGCGTCGAAATGGAAAGGGAACGTCCGACGCTTGCCAAGACGACCGCGGCAGTGATTACCTGCCTTTGACGCTCATTTGCCGCCCGTCAATACGGCCGGCGGGACATGAACAGGAGGACGCTGATGGATGACGCCAAGGCAAGCCGCGCGGTCGAACTGCATATCCACGGCAAGACACGCCTGTTCGACGTCGACGATCCGGTCCTGCCCGACTGGGTCAAGGACGGCGCTCTCGGCTCCGGCGGCTATCCTTACAAGAAGAAAGTGAAGGATGAAGACTATCTGAAGGAGCTGGCGCCCTTGCAGGCCGAGCTCGTGAAGGTCCAGTTCTGGCTGCAGGCGACCGGAAAACGTGTGCTCTCGCTCTTCGAGGGACGCGACGCCGCCGGCAAGGGCGGGGCGATCGCCGCGACCTCCGCTCACATGAACCCTCGCCTTGCCCGCGCCGTGGCGCTGACCAAGCCGACGGAACGCGAACAGGGTCAGTGGTATTTCCAGCGCTATGTCGCACAGTTTCCAACCGCGGGCGAATTCGTCCTCTTCGATCGCTCCTGGTACAACCGGGCCGGCGTCGAGCCCGTCATGGGCTTTTGCACGGACGAACAGTACGAGCACTTCCTGAAGCAGACGCCGCTGATCGAGAATATCATCGTCAACGAGGGCATTTTCTTCTTCAAATTCTATCTCGACATCGGCCGCGAGATGCAGCTCAAGCGCTTCCACGACCGGCGTTTCGATCCGCGGGCGATCTGGAAGCTTTCCTCGATGGATATCGCAGCACTCGGCAAGTGGAAGGATTACAGCGAAAAGCGCGACCGGATGCTGAAGGAGACGCATACCGACTATGCGCCCTGGACGGTCGTGCGCGCCAACGACAAGCGCCGCGCCCGCCTCAATCTCATCCGGCACATACTGATGACGCTCGACTATGACGGCAAGGACAAGGCAGCGGTCGGCGAGATCGACGAGAAAATCGTCGGATCCGGCCCGCATTTCCTTAGCTAGACCGTTTCCGTTTTTCTTCGAAACCACAGTACACGACTCAAGTTTGGCTGAAGCGTTTTGGGCARGCGGTTGTCCATGCGAGTTCAGCGTTTTTGGGCTGATGGATGATATGGTTTCGCAGGGCATCGAAACCGATGCGGAACCAGGATTTCTCCCGTCTGCCATGGCTTTTTCGTTTGATGGCAGCCATGCGCATTTCGGTGGATGCGGTGCG
>NZ_JBFRDU010000017.1:0-117643 GCF_052113965.1 Rhizobium sp. RAF56 | reverse complement strand
CTAAGAGGAGAGAACTCMAACGCGGATTGGTACGGCGCCGAGATTGCCGCGACGCGAGATCTGGGGGTTGAGCACATCGACTTCAGGATGTCTGCGACCACGGAATTTACGCCTCAGCGTGCTAGCGAAATCGTTGCGATAATGGAGGCCGCGCCGAAACCGATCCTTATTCACTGCCAGGGCGGTTCGGATCGAAGCGGCCTCGTTTCAGCGCTCTACAGCAATCGCATTGCCGGCGTCGCAGCCGAGACGGCTGAGCGGCAGCTTTCGCTCTACTACGGCCACGTCGGCGTTCCGCACCTATCAGCCGCCTATGCCATGGACGAGAGCTGGGAAGCGCTTGAACTTCCCGAGGGAGACAGCGGACGCCATGTCGGCGGCGAAATATCGCGCCAGGAAGAACTCCCTTCGCTCACCCGCTAGGACCAGTGGGCTCATTCCTCAACAATGTGCTTAGTTCCCAAATCTGATCGGACTTAAGGCCTGTTCCGAAAATCAACATCACGAGCAGATTTCGCGGCCCACCACCGAAGTTCCCCCCGAAAAAATCCCAGGCAGATCCAGAAAAATCGCTCTGGGTTGCATTAGCACCTGGCACGATCTTGCGAGTCCGCGCGACGCGTGCCACCATCGCCTTCGCATTGGCGCATCTGGGGGCTCGAATGCATAAGATCGGGGCAATGATTGCCAGCTTGCTGCTGGCCGCGACCGCACATGCCGACGAGCTGACCGTCAGGGATTTCCTGGAGAACAGCCACACCGATCCTCAGGATCTGAGGGTGATCGCAGCTGCAGCCAGCGGCATACGAACACTGAATATCTACCTCGACGTCACCCGTCCCGACTGCGAGCCTGTTGGTTCGCGCGCCTGCCGACTGACAGGTCGCCGCCTGCAGTCGAAGGTTTTCTGCGCGCCGGTACGAATGGAGCTGCCGCCGGAGCGGATCAGGGACATCGCGGAGAAATATCTCGACAAGCGTCCGGACGAAGCCGAGCAACCGTCCGGCCTCTACCCGCTCGTCATCCTAAACGCCCTCGTCGAGAGATTTCCTTGCAAGCCGGGCTTGATACTGAATGCCATGAAGGGTGAGTGAATGCGCCTATCGTGCGAGCTTACGAGCAGCATTGTCGGATTTGCGCTTGCCAGTTGGCTGCTGGCATCGCCGGCGCATGCGAACGATATCAAGATCAAGGCTTTCCTGGCGCAGACCTATACGGACAAGGGCAATCTGGGCATGCTCGGCTGGACCGTCTACAACATGGATACGGTGAACGCTTACCTGGACGTCAGGCTGCACCGACCGCCCATCTTCTGCCGGCCGGAAAGCCTGACCATCACCTCGGAAGATGCCCGCACCATCCTGTCGAAGTACCTCGACAAGCATCCGGACCGTGCCGAAGACACGATGGACATCTACAGCGCCGACATGCTTGACGCCTTGATCGAAAACTTCCCCTGCGCTGAGACGGGGAAACCGCGATGAAAGCGCGATTTGCCGGAGCGATGGTCGCCGCCTTGGCTCTGCCGCTAGCGGCAAGCGCTGACGGACTGACGGTCAACGACATGATCAGGAAGAGCTACAGCGATACCTTCACGCTCGGGATGATGACCGGCATGTATATCGGCGGGAACTGGTCAAACGCATTCCTGATGAAATCCCGCAACGAGACGCCGTTTTTCTGCCCTCCCGGACCGCAGGGTATCGACATGACGCCCGAGCAGGTGCGCAGCATCGTCGAGGCTTTCATCCGCAAAAATCCGGAAAAAGGTCAGATGCCGTCGACCTTTGTCGGCGGTGTTCTGTTCAACGCCATGATCAGCGCGTTTCCCTGCAAATAACGGACGTCGGGCGGGGTCCCGGCCCGCAGAGGGTGAGTGAAATCCAGCGTCTCGAATTGAAGCTGACGTCACCTCGGCGCATCTCCGCTCGGTGCCGCGACCTGCATCTCACGAGCTACTTGCTGCTTTCTGACGACCATGGAAAATTCACATATTGGTCGCGTGTGTCATAGCAAATATTGCCGTACATCTTGAGATAGGTGCTTTTGCGAATGGGATTAGCGTAGACAGCAGCAGGATTTTCCAGATCGGCTTCATACTGGCTTATATTGTCGCTGGTGAGCGCAATCGGCAGAATATCCATCGCCTGCGGGATGCTCCTGCCGTCGAGCCAGTCGGCGGCAAACTGCCCCATGGCGTACCCAAACACAGGCGACGACAAGGAGATGCTGGCCTTGAAAGGGCTGTCGTGTTTTTTGATTTCGGACACCGCTTCGGGCTCGCCGTCGATACCGCCCAGGAACTGGTCGGCCCGATCTCTGCCGCGGGAGCGCAGTGCCTCCAGCGCGCCGAGCACGACCGCATCACCGCCCAGAACAACGTCGATATCCGGGTTGGCCAAGAGGATCGTGTTCATGGTCGCAAAGCCGCCCTCCTTGTTGACCGGGTTGGGCGCAATGTCGGCCACGATTGTCACGCCTGGGATTTTCGCGAAGGCGTCGCGCATCGCTTCGAACCTTGGCGTCAGGTACTCCATCGTATCCTGGGTCAGCAAAACCACTTTGGCTTTGCCACCCAGCTTGTTGTTAATGTACATGATTGACGCATCCGCCAAAGCCTTGCCAGTGGCATATTGCGGAGCATTGAGAAGCAAGGTCGCAGGCGGCGGTACAATGGTGCCGACGAATGCTCCCGACCATAAAGTCTGCTGGAGACTTTTACTCACGGCAGTCGGGTCCGAGGATGTAGCGACCAAAGCTCCCACCTTTGCTGCCCGATAGGTGTCTATATCCTCGACAGCTTTGGCGACATTGTTTTCAACGACGCTGCGAAGGTACTTCAACCCACGATCTTTTGCCGCCATCGCCAGGCCGTGATCGACGCCTTGCAGAAACTCGCGCTCGTTTTCCTGAACGTATGCCAGTTCCCTTTTGAGCCCCACAGGTTTGCTGCAGCCGATTCGATTGGGATCGAATGCCGCGAACACCGTCCTTTGCGTTATCCCCGACGAACCCTCCTGGGCGCTCACCGTGGACGCGCTTGTCGCCAAAACGACCGCCAATAAAATCATCCGCCGCACGATCGGCGCCCCGGCTCTTCTACGTTGTCGATTTGAATTCATTTCCATTTCGCCTGAATTGGATCAGTGGCAGCGCACAGATGTATTGATCTAGCTTAGTAGCAGTAGCGAGCCATCTTTCCCGATATCCTACGCATTTGCCATCTTGTTGGACGAGGTGGCTGGAAACACCAGGCGAGCTGTAGTGCCTGGATGCCGCTGTCGATATTCGATTCTAGAACCAAGGTTCGTGCACATGGCGTTGACAATGCGGGTGCCGACGCCAGTGCCCTTCGCGGGCGTGCCGTCCACTCGGCCAACCCCGTCGTCTTCAACCAATAATTCAACCAGTTGCTCGAGTTTTCTCAAGTGGACCCGGATTTCGCCGAAGCCCTGGGGATAGGCATACTTGAAGGCATTCGTAACAAGCTCAGTAACGACCACGCCCAAGTTGATACTAGCATCGGTAGGCAACTCGATGGGCTCGATCTGGAACGAGATTACCACTCCATGGCCTTGACTGCGCAGGGAGGTGCGAAGGTGATCGAGCAACCCCGTCAAATATTCGCGGAGGTCGACCGATCGGACATCGCCGGAGCCATAGAGCCGCTTATGAACAAGGGAGATCGCAAAGATACGATCTTGGGTTTCTGCCAGAGCATCCTTGGCAGCCTGATCGAGCAGGGCTTTCGACTGCAAACTCACCAGCGACGACACCAGTGCCAGACTATTGGCAACCCTGTGATTGACTTCCGATAGCAACACCTCGGCGCGATCACGCGCTTGAGCCAAGTCCAGCGTTCGGGTTGCGACCCGCTGTTCAAGTTCGGCGTTCAGCGCGTTGACCTCGTCGCGTGTCGTGCGAAGCTCCTTGGTATAACCAGCGATGCCATAAGCAGCCCCGCCGATAACCATGACGATCACGAGTGATCCGATGCCGGACACGAGCCGAACCCTTACGGTGTTGGCACGTTGTTCAGCAACCCCCGACGTGAGTTTGTCATCGGCCTTGCCGATGATTCCCGCGAAAAATACGTTCGCCTCATCCATCAACGCCTTGCCGCTGTTCGTCCGAAAAATCGCCAGCGCTTCGTCGTCCCGCTTATCGCGCTTTAGTGCAATCGTTCGGTCCAGTTCGGCGAATTTGGCAACAAGAACATCCTCCAGTCGCGCCAGCGTTTCGTCAGCACCTGAGGAAGGAGAGAGAAGGGTCTGCAGAGCGATCAGATGACGGCGAGCCTGAATTGTTGCCGTCTGATAGGGTGCGAGATAGATCTCATTTCCCGTCAACAAGAACCCGCGCTGACTGGCCTCTGCTGTCTGCATCGCATTTCGCAATTCAACTGCCGCGATTCGTGTGTCACGCGCCGAGGTCGCGTCTTCGAAATAGGATTGTGCGCGTTCCCCCAGCCAAAAGTTCATGGCGACGATCGCCATCAGGGCGACGAACCCGATGAGCAGAAATGCGGAGGTTGATCGAAGCAGCGAAGGGCTCGAAATAGACATCGCCGCATTCGTGCCCTATTTGCGAGGAGCGCGCCACAACGAAATTTTGCGTGGCCCCTACCCCGAAATCGTCGTCGCTGACTGTGCGGGCGGCGCCGCATCAATCGATGCGGCTTCCAAGGAACCGAGGATCCGGCCTGAAGACGATGCCGTCGCCCGCACGGCCAATTCGCGCTACGGGCCGAGCCTGGCGACGGCACGCAATTCCTCCGCGGTGGCGCTCGGGAATCCGAAGAAATCGAGGTAGGCGGGGATCTGCTCGAACAGCATGTCGGTGCCGATCTGAAAAGCGCATCCGCGAGATCGCGCGGCTTCGAGCAGTGGCGTGATTTCCTGCTTCATGACGACCTCGCCGACAAAGGTTGACGGCGCAAGCCGAGAGACGTCCACCGGCAGGGGATCGCCCTCGCGCATGCCGAGCGGTGTCGCGTTCACCACGATGTCAAAGCCAAAGGGATCTGCGGAACCGACCGTCACCACGGTCGACGGATAATACATGTTCAGACGATCCCGAAGGCCGTTCAAGGTCGCAGTGTTGTCGTCGTGGAGGGCGATGCGGCGGACGCCGGCACTCGCCAACGACGCCGCGATCGCCGATCCGACACCGCCAGAGCCCACCACCAGCGCTTCGGCTCCCGCCAGCTGTTGTCCCCTGCGACGGAGGCCGCGCACGAAGCCTTCCCCGTCGAACATGTCGCCTATCAGCCTGCCGTCCGCCCCGAGTTTGATGGCATTGCATGACCCCGCCACCCTGGCGTTTGTCGACACCTCGTCGAGCAGGCCCATCGTCGTGACCTTGTGCGGCATGGTTACAAGCGCGCCGTGAATATTCGAAAGTCGGAAAACGAGCTTGAGGAAGGCGGGATAATCCTCCGGCTTGCAGCCCATGGGAACCACGACGGCGTCGATCCCGCTCTTCTCGAAGTAGGGATTGTAAATCAGGGGCGCCTTAAATGCTTCCGTCGGATAGCCAAGATGCGCGATGAGCCGCGTGGTTCCCGTAATCATTTAACGACCCTGCTGTTTGTGGCGTCGGTCCAGGACCTCTAGATCGTTTCCGCTTTTTTTCTTCGAAAAACGTAAACGTTCTATCTGTTTGTTTTTACGCAATTCCGGGCGGAAAACCGCGTCACGCTTTTCCTGGAATTGCTCTAGTGGCGATGTATTTCGCCCAGGAATTGTCGCGTGCGCTCCTGACGCGGATTGGTGAAAAATTCCGCCGGAGGCGCCTCTTCGACGACCGCGCCACTCGCCATGAAGATCACCCGGTCGGCAACCTGGCGGGCAAAGCCCATTTCATGGGTGACGCAAATCATCGTCATGCCTTCCTCGGCGAGGCCGATCATGGTGTCCAGCACCTCCTTGACCATCTCTGGGTCAAGTGCGGAGGTCGGTTCATCGAAGAGCATGACCTTCGGCCGCATGCACAGTGCGCGCGCAATGGCGACGCGTTGCTGCTGGCCCCCGGAAAGCTGCAGCGGATATTTCTGGGCTTGCTCGAGAATTTTCACCCGGCCGAGAAGCGAGCGCGCACGCTCTTCCGCATCCTCCTTGCTGAGCCCGAGCGCGCGCATCGGCGCGAGCATGCAGTTCTGCAGGACGGTCAGATGCGGAAAGAGGTTGAACTGCTGGAAAACCATGCCGACCTCGCGGCGAATGGCATCGACCGCCTTGGCCTGATTGTCGAGCAATATGCCGCCGACGCGAATCTCGCCCTTCTGGTAGGTCTCGAGACGGTTGATGCAGCGGATGAGCGTCGATTTTCCGCTGCCCGAGGGGCCGCAGAGAACGATCCGCTCACCCCTGCGGACCGACATCGTGATGTCGTGCAGTGCCTGAAAGGCGCCGTACCACTTTTCCACCCGGCTGAGCGTGATCACCGTTTCTGCTGTCGATGCGGAAATATTGGCCATGGTTCGAATTCCATCGATCTCTTGGTCGCGCGGATCTCAGCGCTGGGACAGGGCAAACCGTCGTTCAAGACGCGCGCCCGCGATCGTCAGTGGGCAGCACATCAGGAAGTACAGCGCACCCACGACGCCGAAGACTGTCAGCGGTTGAAAGATCTGGTTGGATATGATGTTGCCGGCACGGGTGAGTTCCGTGAAGCCGACGATCGAAGCAAGCGACGTTCCCTTGATCAGCTGCACGAGGAAACCGATCGTCGCCGGCAACGAGATCCGCAGCGCCTGCGGCAGGATGACGTCCTTCATGCGCGAGACATATCTGAGACTAAGCGCTTTGGCCGCCTCGGTCTGGCCGCGTGGAACGGCTTCGATGGCGCCGCGCCATATCTCGCCGAGATAGGCGCTTGCATGCAGGGTCAATCCGAGGGCGACCGCAATCCAGGCGTCGAGCTTCAAGCCGATAAGCGCCAGGCCGTAGTAGACCACGAAAAGCTGCATAAGCAGCGGCGTGCCCTGAAACACGGCGATATAACCCGCCGTGACGCGTTCCAGGAGCGAGAGCCCGCAGGTGCGCGCCAGTGCCACGCCAAGCCCGGATATGCATCCGCAAACGAAGCCGACCGCCGATAGGAAAACGGTCCATTTCAGGCCTATCAGAAGGAATACGAATTCTTCGCTGCCCATGGAATCGTCCCCTACTTGACTGGATAGGTGAAGTAACGCGCGGAAAAGAGCGCGAAGATGCGCATCATCAGCCACGAAATCACGAGATAGAAGAACGTGACGGTCAAATAGACCTCAAAGCTTCTGAAGCTCTCGGATTCGATGCGCTGAGACACCGACGTCAGCTCATAGGCGGAGATGGCCGAGGCGATGCTTGTCGAAAGCGTCAAGAGGACGAATTGACTGGTCAGCGACGGATAGATTGCCCTGAGAGCCGGCTTCAATATGATCAGACGGAAAACCTGCGCCTTATGCAGGCCAAGCGCCAGGCCCGCCTCCATCTGGCCCTTCGCGATCGACTGTACGCCGCCGCGGATGATCTCGATGGCATAAGCCCCGCCGTTGATGCCGAGAGCAATAATCGCCGTCGGGGTCGGATCGAGCCGGATACCGGCCAGGGGCAGGGCAAAATAGAGGAAGAAAATCTGCACCAGGAACGGTGTGTTGCGGATGAGTTCGACAAAGCCGATCACCAGCCAGCGCACCGGCTTGAAGCGAGAGTCGCGCAACGCCACGCCGCCGATACCGATGACAACTGCCAGCAGCATGCCGCAGATGGCAAGCAAGAAAGTGCCGAGGCAGCCAAGAAGAAGACTTGGCAGGCCGTCGATGACGGGGGTGAAGTCCAGCGTGTAATTCATCGCCGATCCTCACGCCCGACCATATCGGCCATCGCCTGGATTGCCAGCTCGTACCCGCTGGCTCCGAAACCGATCATGATTGCCGTCGCGACGCGTGAGACCAGCGAATTGTGATAGATGCTTTCCCGAGCGTGGACGTTTGAGATGTGCAGCTCGATCTTCGGCGGATCAAAGGTTTTGAGCGCATCGAGCAAAGCGATAGACGTGAAGGTGTAGCCGGCAGGATTAATGATGATGCCGCAGGCCTCATTGCGCGCCTGATGTACGCTTTCTACCAGTTCACCTTCGAAATTTGTCTGGCGGAAATCGATTTCGAACCCCACAGCCTTGGCCTTTGCGGCGCACATTTCCTTGATGTCGGCGAGCGTCGTCGTTCCATAGATTGCGGGCTCTCGCTGGCCGAGCAGGTTCAGGTTCGGCCCGTTGAGCACAAATATTTTCTTCGTCATTAACGCGCTCCTTGAAAAGTGAGCAGAGTATTGTGCATGCGGGAAGCACCGGCGGCCATCCTCATGGCCGCCTGCCTGGTTGTCTCAGATCGATGAAATGCTCAGTTGACGCTGAAAGAAATGCCGTCGAGGCTCGCGGGGAATTCCGGCACCGGCACTTTCATCCACTTGTCGTAGATTGCCTTTAGCTCGCCGTTGGCCTTGATCTTGTCGATGAACGTGTTGATCGAGGCGTTGATTTCCTTCTCGCCCAGGCGCGTGCACGCGCCGTTGTAGAGCTTCTGGAATTCAAGCTTGTTTTCGAACTCGCCCGGACGTGCCTTTTCGACGCGGTCCATATAGAAAATGTTGCCGCCAAGCGCCTGCACCTGGCCGGATACCAACGCCTGAACGCTCGGGGCGTCACCGTCGAAGCGCCTGATGGTCGCGCTCTCAGGCGCGTTCTTCGTGACCTGCGTATCCTGCGCGCCGCCCTTGGCAACGCCGATGGTAAGATTGGCCATGTCGGCGTTCGTCTTGATCGGCATGGATTTAGGCGCGATCAACACGATGGCATTGGCGACATAGGGCTGGCTGAATTGGACGGCCTTGGCGCGTTCCGGCAGCATCGCCATCGTCGCGAAGAGGACGTCGACGCGCCCAGTCGTCAGGGCGGGAATACGATTGTTGACTTCGAGCGGCACGAATTCCACCGGCACGCCGAGCTCCTTGGCATAGAGCGTCGCGATGTCCGCATCGAGACCGTCCTGCTTGCCGGCGCTGGTGACGAATCCCCAGGGCGGGTTGTCTCCCTGAATGCCGACAACAAGCTTTCCCTTGGACTTGATTTCTTCCGGCGTAATGGCGGCGGCAGGCCTTGCGATCCCTACGGCCGCCATCAGGACGGCAGCACTAAGTATCGCGTTTCGGCGCGTCAGCATCGACTTCAACATTGGTTCCTCCTCCTTTTGAGGTTGCTCCCGACCTCAACAGCCAACCTCTCCCGACTGTACCCGCAGATCATTGTCACAGGGTTGACTGAAAATCAACATAGCTATTACAAAACATATGAGATTTTCTGTTTGCTCAATTGAATTGAAATATCGCTGATATTTGACATAATGCCGTGAGGAGCTTTTTCACCCCAAGCAAACCTGCCGGTGGATGGCTCTGGTCCCGCTGATGGAAAGGGCCTTGGAACATGAAGACCTCGATTGCGACGGTAACGCTGAGCGGCGAACTGCCGGAGAAACTCGAAGCGATTGCGCGGGCGGGTTTTGACGGCGTGGAGATTTTTGAGAACGACTTCCTGGCTTTTGACGGAAGCCCCGCCGATGTCGGCAGAATGGCGCGCGACCTCGGTCTGGAAATCACCCTCTTTCAGCCCTTTCGTGATTTCGAGGGCATGCCGGATGGGCTTCGGAAGAGGACGTTCGACCGGGCCGAGCGCAAGTTCGACGTCATGCAGGAACTCGGGACGGACATGGTGCTTGTCTGCTCGAACGTGTCGCAGGCAGCTCTCGGCGGTATCGATCGCGCCGCGGCCGATTTTCATGAACTGGGTGAGCGTGCGGCCAAACGGGGGCTCAAGATTGGCTATGAGGCGCTTGCCTGGGGGCGATATGTCAATGATCATCGCGACGCCTGGGAAGTTGTTCGCCGGGCGGATCATCCCAATGTCGGGCTTATCCTCGACAGCTTTCATTCGCTGTCGCGAAAGATCGACATCAATTCCATCCGCTCGATACCCAAGGAAAAAATCTTCATCGTCCAACTGGCGGATGCGCCGCTGATCAACATGGACCTGCTTTATTGGAGCCGCCATTTCCGTAATATGCCGGGTGAAGGCGATCTGCCGGTAACCGCGTTTACGGAAGCCGTCGCGTCAACGGGTTATGAAGGTTACTTCTCGCTGGAAATCTTCAACGACCAGTTCAGGGGCGGCTCGGCGCGAGCGATCGCCGCGGATGGTCATCGCTCACTGATCTATTTGGCCGACCAGGTTCGCCGCACCGTCAAGACGTCTATCGGCGTTTCCATGCCGAACCGGGCCAAAGTCAAAGGGGTGGGGTTCGTCGAATTCGCAGCGGACGAGGACGATGCAGGCAAGTTGATTGCTGTCCTGCATGCCCTCGGCTTCCGCAAGACGGCCGTCCATCGCTCCAAGGAGGTGACCCTTTTCGAACAGGGCAGCATCCGCATCCTCGTCAACGTCGACACCGCAGGTTTCGCCAATGCCTCCTATGCGGTCCATGGCACCTCCGCCTACGCATTGGCACTGACCGTCGAGGATGCCAACGATGCCTACGCCCGTGCGCTGGCGCTCGGCGCGGAACCCTTCCGCCAAGCCGTGGCGAGCGGCGAACTGGAGTTTCCCACCATTCGCGGCGTCGGCGGCGGCCTTATCTACCTTATCGACGACAAGAGCCAGCTCGGGCACTTCTCGGAGATAGACTTCGAGCCCGCTGCGGAAGAAGACGTTGCCGCAGGCGCCGGCCTGCTGAGCATCGACCACATTGCGCAGACCGTTCCCTATGACGAGATGCTCACTTGGCTTCTTTTCTACACGTCGATCTTCGAGACCAGGAAGACGCCCATGGTCGATATCATCGATCCGAGCGGCATCGTCCGCAGCCAGGTCGTCGAAAGTGAAACCGGTACGCTGCGCATGACCATGAACGGCGCCGAAAACCGGCGCACTCTGGCGGGTCACTTCATCGCCGAGCAATTCGGTTCGGGCATCCAGCACATGGCCTTCTCGACGGGCGATATTTTCGCCACCGCGGCATCGCTACGCGAGCGAGGCTTCAAGCCACTTCATATCTCGCCCAACTACTACGACGATGTCGAAGCCCGCTTCGGTCTTGATCCGGAACTTACCGAACGCCTGAAGCGAGAGAATATTCTTTATGATCGCGACGAGCATGGCGAATTTTTCCAGCTCTATAGCGGTACCTTTGGCGAAGGCTTCTTCTTTGAGATTGTCGAGCGCCGCGGCTATCGCGGCTACGGCGCGCCGAACGCCATTTTCCGCATCGCGGCGCTAAAGAAGCAGATGCGGCCGGAGGGCATCCCCAAGGATGCCGTCTGATAGCCAACGCTCAGGAAACGCGTCCGCTTTTCAGCACGTGCTCGACACCGCTCCTTATGTGTTTGCGAATGACGGCTCGGGCCCCCTCGACGTCGCGTTTCAAGGCTAGGTCGAACAGCAGCTTGTGATCATCGACGACGGCCTTGCCGCGAAAGCTCTGGGCCAGCATGTGATAGCGCAAAAACCTGTCGAACACCGACGAGAGTGCAGCCATCAGTGATGAGGAGTTGCAGGCCGAGACGATCGCTTGATGAAATTCCCAGTCATAACGAACCCAATCGACGGTGCGCGACGTGTCACCGGCCAGCAGCTTCTTTTCCGCTGCGGCGAGTTTGTGATGCGCGGCGACGATGCGCCCTTCCCATTCAAGATTGCCAGCGGCGAACGACAGGCCAATGGCATGGGTCTCCAGGACGACGCGAAGGTCGGCGAGTTCCTCGAGTTCCTTTTGGGACGCGGGGCTGACCTCGAAGCCGCGTTGCCCCTCCGCACGCACCAGGTTCTCGGTGGTAAGGCGGCTGAGTATCTCGCGCAACGACGAAACGCTGATCGAATAGCGCTCCTTGGCCTGCTCGAGCTTGATCCTCGTGCCGGGTGCCAATGCTCCGGAAATGATATCCTGACGAATTTGTCGGAAAACGATATCGCTCACGGTCTCGGAGTGTTCACCAACGATTTTGAGCATGAAATCCTCTGCGTTGCGCAAGCCTGAAGAAAGTAGTCGGGATGCCATTACGTCTGGAGGGGACGGTTTGATAACGGCCCTCTGGCAAGCGCATGCTCGACCCCTCCCTGAATGTGACGGTACAAGATGGTTTTCGCGGTTTTACTGTCGCGTTGCAGAGCAGCTTGAAGAAGCTCTCGATGCTCTTGCTCGGCAACAGCTCCACGATAGGAAAGCGCAACCATCTGGTATCGCAAATATTTGTCGAAAACGGCTGAATGCGCCTCCATTAGCAGGCGCGATCCGCAGGCGGAAATCAAAGCCTGGTGAAACTCCCAGTCATAGCGCTTCCAGTCTTCCGCCTTGCTGGTGTCGCCCGAAGCCATGACCGCTTCCATGCGCGCCAGTTTATAGTGAGCGGACACAAGCCTCGCCTCCCACTCCAGGTCAGCTTGCTCGAACGACTGCTCGAGCGCATGCCCTTCAAGCAGTAGCCGCAGCGCGGCGATCTCTTTTAGATCCGCAGTCGAAACCTGCGTTACCTCAAAGCCCCGCCGGTCCTCCGCCACCACAAGGCCCTCAGAGGTCAAACGACTGAGGATTTCCCTGAGCGTGCTGATGCTGGTGGCGTAGGTTCCCTTCAGATTTTCCAATCTGAGTTTTTGGCCCGGCGAAAGTCGCCCGAATATGATATCACTCCGGATCTGCCGATAGCTGTTTTCGGCGACGGATTCGTCAGGATTATCGCGCGGCAAGCTTATCTCCGATATTTCCCATTTCATCATATATAACGCTGAAACCTACCGCGATTCAATGTTTGCATCTCGAAGCCACACGTTGCGGAGGCTTCCAGACAAAAAAGGCTCTCTTTCGAGTTTGAAAGAGAGCCTAAACCTCTACGGGTGACACGAAATTATCGCTTAGAACTTCCGCTCGAAACGAAGCGCCCCGACCCACTGGTCAGTGTCCGCGACGTCCCACTTCATGTACGTTATTTCCGGCATGATCAGCAGGTGCTTGACCGGGCTCCAGGTAAGATTGGCCGTCGCTTGCAGCATCTTGCTGTCGGTATAGGCGAATAGGGTGTTCGTCTTGAGCATCGGGGAGAACTCGTAGCTGAAGCCGGTCCAAACCGCCCAGTCGCCCCAGCCGCAATCGGCGCCATGGACCGTACCTTCGGGGTCGGTGCAAGCCGATACGTCTTGGTTCGAGCCGGCATACTTGTTGAGCTTGTCGCCATCGGTGTTCCAGCCGCCCATCAGGAACGCGCTGAAGGCGCCGAAATCGGCATCGACACGTGCCTTGACGGCACCTTGCTCGACGATCGAATCGTAGCCGCCGGCGATCCGGAACTGCCAGATATCTCCCTTGTAACCGCCGGCGACCACGACATCCGGGGCGTAGTGATCCTGCTCCGCCTTCTGCCAGGCACCGTCATAGTCAAAGCTGTCAGACGAGGAATTGGAGTCTTCCAGCGAAATGAGGGCCGTAAAGCCGTTGCCCTCGTATTTGTAGGTCAGCTGGTTGAGTTCCTTGGGACCTTCATAAATGACCTCGTCGTTGATGGCGCTGGTCGTATAGCCCAGGTAGCTCGTGTATTGGGAGTCGAGCTTGCCGACAACGAAGCCACCGAGACTGATGTTGGCCCATAGCAGCTTTGACGACGTGTTTTCGCCTTCCTGCCAGTCCCACCGGATGACCGTATTGGTCTTCAACGCGCCGAATTCGGTCTCGGTCGCAGTGTCGAGACCGACCTCGGCGCGGGTATGCCAGAATGTGCCATCGTTAGCGTCGGGGTTTTCGGCATCATGCCAATAAGCCTCTGTGCGGACCTTGCCGCCAATCCTCAGACAGGTCTCAGTGCCCGGGATGAAGAAATAGCTGTCGCCGTACGCGTCACAGATGCGGACGTATTCCAGAGGTTCCGGCTCGGCGGCGACAATGGCGTCCGCGGCGCGCGCACCGGACGTTGCGGTGAGCACCGCAGCGGAAACGATGAGAAAACTCTTGAAGATCATGGTCACCCCCCATTCGCAAAAAGGCTCGCAACGACCGGACATCCACGCAGATCATCCCTGCGTCTGGGCGCGTGAATCGATGGCCTCCGTCCCCTCATGGACGCTACGAACGTAATATGATGATTTAGTAAAAGACGACACATCCGTGACAGTTCGCGCAAAGAATGGAGAAAAGGCGTTGTACAATTGTCACGATCGGCGGGGACGAACGCCCCGAATGCGGGCCATTTGGTCCACATCGAACGTCGGACCTCGCAGAACGCTCGAAATCATTCAGCAGGCGATCTCGCTCGGTTGGCGCGCCTTATGACCTGCGTTTCGGCAGCTGGTGGTCAGCGCAACGAAAAGGCGGTTCTCAGCTCATCTATCTCTGATGAAGTTAGCCTTCTTGCAGCCAGTCCTCTCGTCAGCAGGACAAGTTTCGCCGCCTCCTCCAGCTCTTCGGCGGCGAATACGGCATCGCGGAAGGTCGCTGCCGATACGACGGGACCGTGATTCGCGAGCAGTAGCGCGGAGTGCCTGGGAGCAAGGGCACGGATATGCTCGGAGATCGCCGATGACCCCGGCCTGACATATGGAACTAGAGCGACCTCCCCGACGCGCATCACCATGTAGGGTGTGAGCGCCGGCACGCAGTTATGTATATCGGACGCATCCAGGCACGAAAGCGCCGTCGCATGGCTGGAGTGGAGATGGACCACGCCACCGGCCCCATCGCGGGCCGCATAGAAGGCCAAATGCAGAGGAGACTCCTTCGTCGGCGGGTCGCCGGAGACAAGGTTGCCCGCCGGGTCGAGTTTGCTCAAATGCGCGGGATCGAGAAAGCCGAGACAGGCGTTCGTCGGCGTGACGAGGAAACCGTCATCCAGGCGCGCTGATAGATTGCCGGACGAGCCGGCGCTCAGTCCGCGCTGAAAGAGCGACGCCCCCCAACGGCACATTTCTTCGCGCAGTTTGAGTTCACTGGAATTCATTGGCCCAATATTTCCAATGCACGTTGAAAGAAATCATCCTGGCCAAAGTTGCCTGACTTGAGCGCCAGCGCAATTCGTGGGCGATCCCCGCCCCCAGCAATCAGTGCAGGTACTCCAATCGCGATTTCCGGTCCGATCTCGAATGCCACGCGTCCCAACGCTGCTGCGACAGCGCCCGACGTCTCGCCACCTGCCGCGACAAGCCGCCGAGCGCCGAGCGCAATGGACTTGCGTGCCAGTTCGGCAAAGAAAGCATCGAAGGAAGCGGCCAACCGGTCGCGGCCGTACATTGTTTGAGCTTGCGCGACAGTGGACGGATCGCTCGAGGAGTAGACGAGCGGCGCAGCCCCAAGGTTTGTTTCGATGAAGTGCACCACGCGCTCAAGGGTAGCTTCGCGATCAACGAGGTCGGCGGCCTCGATCCGAAGTGCGGGATGGGACTGCTTGTAGTGCGAAATCTGCTGGCGCGTCGCGGCCGAACAACTACCCGAAAGCACGACAGCCGGTCCGTGGCTGCCCGCAAAGCGGATTTCCTCTTCACGAGGTCGGATGCCGAAATTGGCTGGCAAAGGCTTTGCGATCGCCGAGCCCCCGGTGACGAGCCTCCATCCCTTCATGGCCGCACCGAGCAGCGCGAGATCACCCTCCTCTATCGCATCCGCGACGATGAGTTGTTCGCCGCGTCCCCGTGCCGCCGTCAATGCCTCGCTCGCGTCTTTACGAACCTCAGCTAGGCTGATGTGTCCCACTCGAACGTCAGTCTGGCGTTGAAGCCAGCGGCGGATGTCCGGATCGATCATCGGCGTTAGCGGATGCTTCTCCATTCCGGATTCATTGAGCAGGCGATCATTGACGAAGAGGTGGCCGTTGTAGACCGTTCGCCCGTTGGCCGGAAACGCGGGACATACGAGGGTCGAGCCGACGTCCAGCATCGACATCAGGGCACCGGCGACCGGTCCAATATTGCCCTCCGGGGTAGAGTCGAAGGTCGAGCAATACTTGAAAACAATCTGCTCCGCGCCGTTTGCGACCAGCCAGCGGCACGCCGCGAGCGAATGAGATACTGCCTCCTCGACGGGAGCAGACCTCGTCTTCAGCGAAATGACCGCAGCATCGAACGGATGCGACATCTCGGTGGGCGGAATTCCAATATACTGGACCGTGCGAGCGCCGGCTTTCGAAAGCGAGTTGGCTACATCACTCGCCCCCGTAAAATCGTCGGCGATCACGCCGATCTTCATGCGACACCTTCATGCGACACCTGACGCCAGAAGGTTTGGGAGAGCTGCTGCATATGCGCGAGCATTGCGCCCTCGGCTCCATCTGGATCGCGTTTCGCAATTGCCTCGTAGATCGCCTTGTGGGCAGCGTAGGCAATTTGCTCCTGGTTGTTTGCCGCCAATGTCACGACGCGCTGCTCGCGCAGCCATTCCGAAATCTGGTCGTGCAGAGCAAGGAATATCGAGTTGTGCCCGATCTTGGCGAGCTCGAGATGGAAGGCGATATCAGTCGCGATAAATGCCGGCGTATCTCCAATGGCCGCCTCGTTCTTGTCGAGGGCGGCTTTCAGCCCGGAAATCTCTTCCGGCGTTGCATTGCGCGCGGCGTTGCGAGCCAATCCGCATTCGAAGAACAGTCGAGCACCTTGAAATTCCCGCTGCCCTTCCGGAGTGGACAGCATCTGTCGCACCGCGGGTGCCATTCCGCTGAAGATATGGCTGGCGGTCGCCCTTTGCACCCGTGCGCGCGCGCCGTTCGCAATCTCGACGAGGCCGGCTTTCTGAAGCGTGATCAGAGCCTCTCGTATGGCCGGACGGCCGACGCCGAAGGCAATCTGCAGGTCCCTTTCCGGCGGCAATAGATCGCCGGGCTTGAGGTGGCCATCGACGATTTGGGCCTCAATGTGCGCCGCCACCTGCTCGAACAACTTCTTCCGTTCAATATTTATCGGTTGAATCATAACCTATCATACCATCATGCTTGACAACTATAATGCAGACTGTAAGTTTAACCGTAAATCGGCGTAGCGCAAGTTCCTTCTTCAGGCCGATCCGGCAGGGTTCGGGAGGCCCGCGCCGATAAAAAGAATTTCGGGAGGAGACTGCATGCGTATCGCTATTCTCGGCGGCGGCGGAGCCATGGGCGGGATCTTTGGCGGATACCTCGCCCGCGCCGGCAACGACGTCACCCTGATCGATGTCTCGACCGCCGCGATCTCGGCCATTAACGAGAACGGCCTGACGATCGAGGAAAAGGACGGCTCGCAGCCCGTGATCAAGGTGGCAGCCAGCGACGACCCCTCCTCTGTCGGTCCCGTCGACCTCATCGTCAATTTCGTGAAGTGCTATCACACCGAGGCGGCTATTCGGGCCGCGAAGCCGATGATAGCAGCCGATACTGCGATCCTCAGCCTTCAGAACGGTTGGGGAAACGCGCCCCGGATTGCTCGCATCGTCGGCGAAGACAAGGTAGTCGTCGGGCTGACCTACCACGGGGGAACCCTGCTTGGTCCTGGTCGCGTGAAACATCCGGGCGTCGGCATGACATTCGTCGGCGAACTTTCGGGCAAGCCGACAAAACGATTGGAAACGATCGCCGACACCCTGCGGGCCGCAGGCCTTGAAACAACGCTGTCGGATCACATCCTGAACGAGGTCTGGAAGAAGCTCGCGCTGAATTGCTGCACGCTGCCCACCTCCGGCCTCCTCGGCTTCCTTTCGCACGAGCTTGTTGCGCATGAAAGTGCCACCAAACTCATGGCCGCAATTCTCCGCGAGGTCGCCGATGTCGCGAAGGCAAAGGGAATTGCACTTGACTACGACGAGCGCTGGTCGGCGATCACAAGCCTTCTCGAGAAGGCGATCGGTGGCAAGGCCTCGATGTTGCAGGATGTCGAAGCCAGGCGTCAGACTGAGATAGAGGTCATCAACGGGGCAATCGTCGAAGCCGGCAAGGAAGTCGGCGTCGCGACGCCGTACAACCAGGCAATGGTTTGGCTCGTGGAAGCTTTGCAATCCAAATATCTCGCAGCAAAGGCATAATCCAATGTCCGGCTGCCTTGCGGAAAAGACTGCATTGGTCACCCGGCGCGCGAGCGGGATCGGCTTGGCAATTGCCGAGGGGTTCCCGCGTGAGGGTCAGAAGACGGCAGTTGTCAATCGTGGAGCAAAGGCGCTCGAGGCAACAGGTACGCCATTCCTGATCGATGGCGGAGCAACGGCAATTTGAGGAAATGGCAATGGCTCCGCGCTTGCAGGTCACAAACCTATCGAAGATGTTTCCCGGAGTTCGCGCTCTAGACGCAGTATCCATGACCGTCGAACCGGGCGAAATCCGCGCTTTGCTCGGCGAAAACGGGGCGGGCAAGTCAACGCTCGGCAAGATCGTTGCCGGCGTCTACCCGCCAAGCGAAGGCATACTGGCGATCGACGGAGTTGAAATTGCCGACCTCGACGAAAAGTCGGCCGGCGAGCGCGGCATTGGGATCGTCTACCAGGAGGGCTCGCTGGTCCCTCACCTTTCGATTGCCGAGAATATCTTTGCTGGACGCCAACCCACCGGTTGGCTCGGACAGGTCAACGTCCGAGCGATGCGAGTACGGGCCGCAAAGCTTATAGCGGAGCTCGGCGTGGCGCTCGATCCGGCGCAGAAGGTTGCCAGCCTGTCGACGGCGCAGGCCCAAATCGTCGAGATCGCCAAGGCTCTGTCGCGTGACCTGAGGATACTCATCCTCGACGAGCCGACTGCTGCGCTGACACTCACCGAGACCGAGAAAATGTTCGGTGTCGTGCGTCGGCTCGCCTCGAACGGCGTATCGGTCATCTATGTGTCCCACCGGCTCGCGGAAATCTACACGCTTTGCCATACGGTGACCGTGCTTAAAGACGGCAAGCTCGTCGGAACGCGCGCCGTCGCGGACACTTCGCCCGACGAACTCATCCGCATGATGGTCGGAAGGGATGTGCACCTGGATCGCGAAATCTCGCATCGCGTTCCCGGCGATCTGGTCCTCGATGCGCGGAACGTCAGCGCGCCGCCTCTGGTCAAATCGGCTTCGCTTCAGGTCCGGGCAGGCGAAATCGTCTGTCTCGCCGGCCTGATCGGTTCGGGACGCAGCGAGTTTTGCGAGGCGATATTCGGGGCGCGGCGACGCCGCTCCGGTGAAATCCGCATCGGCGGCAAATTGGTCAACCCGGCCGGACCGTGGGATGCGAAGGCCGCGGGCATAGGCATGGTACCGGAGGATCGCAAACTTGCTGGCCTGTTCCTGCCGATGAACATCACCGCCAATATCGCGGTGACCATCCTCGACAAGGTCTCCGACGGCCTCCGCTTTTCGGAGGCTAAAGCCAGCGCCATGGCCCAACGCTTCGTCGATGAACTGCGCATCGTCACCCCGGGCGTGTCTCAGCTGGTCGGCAATCTCTCGGGCGGCAATCAACAAAAGGTGTTGTTGGCGAAGTGGCTCGCGGTCGAGCCGCGTGTCTTGATCGTCGATGAGCCGACGCGTGGCGTCGACGTTGGTGCGCGCGCCGAAATCTACAGGCTGCTGCGAGGTTTGGCCGACAAAGGCGTGGCGCTCATCGTGGTCTCGTCGGATCTGCCGGAGGTATTGGCCCTGGCGGATCGCATCATCGTGATGGCCGAAGGCAACACCGTCGGTGAGCTGCCAGGGGACGGTGCGACCGAAGAACAGGTTCTGCGCCTTGCGACGAAATATACCGCCTCGGTAGCCGAGGCCCGTCGCGACGCGGCAATGGCGGAGATTTGAAGAATGGCGCAGGTGCATGAAATGATTACCGAGACACCGCAACACAGAGAATCCGCCATCCTGAGAATTGTCCGCAAGCTGGCGGACTCGCGGGAACTTACGCTCTTCATGCTGGTCCTGCTTCTCGCGGTAGCGATGACGATTGCCTATCCCAACAATTTCGCGACGGCCGCCAACATTCGAGCGGTTCTGCTCAACCTTGCACCAGTCGGCATCCTGGTCTGCGGCATGATGCTGCTGATGATTGCCGGAAGTTTCGATCTTTCCTGCGGATCAACCCTGGCGCTATCAGGCGTTTGGGCGGGCGTCGTCGCGGGTTGGTGGAGCTGGCCGGCAGAAATCGCTCTTCTCGTCGGCATCCTGGTTGGTCTCGTAGCGGGCCTGATCAACGGCCTTATCGTCACACGGATCGGCATCAACGCGCTGATCGCGACCCTCGGCACGCTGACAATTTACAGAAGCCTCACCTACGTCACGGCCGGTACCGGCGTTACGCCGATTTCCGATGCATTCGCCGCATATGGTCGGGCTGCCGATCCGTTTTTCCGCGTTCAGTCGCCATTCTGGGCAATGCTGGCGGTCGTCGTCGTCGGGGCTTGGCTCATAGGGCGGACGCGGTTCTTCCGTCAGTTCTATTTCGTCGGCGGCAATGCGCGTGCTGCTCAGCTTTCCGGTATCCGTGTCGATCATTTGACGTTGATTGCGTTCGTGATCATGGGCGGGCTTGCCGGGCTTGCCGGCGTACTGGGCGCGGCTCGTCTCAACAGCGCCGTGGTGAACGCAGGCGTCGGTATCGAGCTCAAGGTGATCACGGCGACCGTGCTTGGCGGCGCGAGTCTCAAGGGAGGAGAAGGCACCATTCTCGGAGGGATCCTTGGGGTACTGTTTATCGCTCTCATCGAAAACGCGATGATTATCAACGCGATAGGCGTATTTTGGCAGGGGTTGGTGGTCGGCTTCGTGCTTTTGTTTGCGGTATCGCTGGACCGCTTCAAGAGCGCGGGCCGGCACTGATGCACGTTTAAGGAGGAGGAGCGGAACCGCAGGTCAGGAGGCTGGGCGCGTCCGCAACCAATGAGGAGGAAGACCTAATGAAAACCATTACAAAATCATTCCTTGCGGGGATGGCAGTGGCTGCTTCCGCGTTCGTCTTTGCGGGTGAGGCCGCCGCGCAGGAATCCAGCTTCGGCCCGGCCGACGCCAAATACACCTATTACTGGATTTCCAACAAAGCGAACCTGCCGCTCTTCGTCCAGTACGACTATGTGGGCATGAAACGGATTGCCGACGAACTGGGCGTCAAGGTCGTGGTCGCCGGTCCGACCGATTTTGACGTGCCGGGGTTCATCGCGGCTGTCGACCAGGTTTGCGCTCAGAAGCCGAGCGGTGTTTCGGTTGTCGGCGGGTGGGATCCCTCGCTGACCGAGCCCGTCAAGCGCTGCATCGAACAAGGCGTACCGACCGTCGTCGACGACGGCGATCTGCCGGATTCCGGACGTCTTGCCTACATCGGCACCAACTGGACGCAGGTTGGCGTTTCCCAGGCGAAGAAGCTCATGGAACTGCTGCCCAAGGGCGGCAAAATCGGAATGATGTCGATCATCAACGCCGGCAACATGCGCGAAGCGGTCGCCGGCTTCCAGGCTTATGTGAAGGCGAACGGCGGCGATAAATTCCAGATCGTTGCCAACGAAGACGATAACGGCGACGCGCAAAAGGCCGCGCAGGTCACCGCGGCATTGCTTGCAGCGCATCCGGATATCGCCGGCATTGCCGGATTTGATTCCGAGTCCGGCGCGGGCATCGTGACCGCCCTTCGTGAAGCAGGCAAGAATCCGGGAGACATCAAGGTCACTGCGATGGAGCAGACGCCTGATTTCTTCAAGACGGCCAAGGACGGTTGGGTTGACGGGATCGTGGTTCAGAACCGCGAGCTGTTCATTTACTATGCCGTCAAGCTTCTCCACGACTTCAACACAAATACGCTGAAGTCGGCCGGTCTTGCCGCTGCGCAGGGCGGTCGTCCGATACCGGATACCGTCGACACAGGCGTCCTTCTGGTGACGAAAGACAACGTGGAAAAGGTGCTCTCGGCGCTGAACGTCAAGTGACGTCAGGAAGGGCAAGAGCGCATACGCCGCTTGCCCTTCCCGCTCCCTTTCAAATCGCCTCGCGTTTTGGTGAGAAAAACCATGACAGACGCTTCAGAATACACACGTATCCGATTTCACGGAGTGGCGGCCTACGAGATCCTGACCCGCAGCGGGCTGCGTATCCTCTGCGATCCGTTTCTTGACCAAAACCCAGGCGCGGCGTCGAAGTCGACCGATTTCGACAGGGTGGATCTGGTCGTCGTCAGTCACGCGGCCTTCGATCATCTCGGCGACACTGACAAGATCGCCGCAAAATATGGATGCCCGGTCGTCTGTGGCGGAGAGGTTAAGGCCTGGCTGATGGATCGCGGCATCCCGGCATCGCAGATCCGCGCCACGACGTGGGGCATCCGCGTCAAGGTGGCGGGCGTCGAAATCCAGCCGCTCGAATGCCATCACTGGTCGCAGATCCGCCTGAAAGACGGCAGCTTCATTTCCGGCGTGCCGATGGCCTTCATCGTTTATGCCGACGACAACGCGCGCTTTTACCACTACGGCGATACCGCGATCTTCAGCGATCTCAAGCTGCAGGCGGAGCTCTACCGGCCCAACATCGGCTGCATCGGCATCGCAAATCCCCAGGAGGTGCTGCACCTCAACCCCATGCCCGGCGAAATGCTGACCGGCGAAATGAGCCCCTACGAGGGTGTGCTGGCCACGCAGTGGCTCGGCCTCGACACGGTTTTCCCCTGCCATTACATCACGTTGGACGGCGATGCGGACGTTGCGGAATACATGCGTCACCACAAGGAGGCCCGGGATCGGGGCGAGAAGATTGCCGACGCCTATCTGCTCAAGGCAGGCGACTGGGTCGAGTTCGATGCCGAGGGTCGGGTTGTCACCCCGAAGAAGGCGGCCTGACCATGCAAGCTGCTCTTTTCGACGCCGCATTCCAGCTCCGGATGACCGACCCTCCCCGGCCGGAGCCCAAGCCCGGAGAGGCTCTGATCGCGGTCAAGGCCGCGGGGCTTTGCGCGGGAGATCTCTATATCTACACAGGCAAGAACCCCTATGTCAGCTATCCGCGGATCGGCTGCCATGAAATTGCGGGGACGGTTGCCGGCTATGGCGCGAACACAATGGGTCCGGCAATCGGTACCCGAGTGGTCGTCGATCCCTTCATCGGCTGCGGCAAGTGCTATCCGTGCAGGATCGGCAAGCGCAACTGCTGCGCCAACCTCACGATCGTCGGCGTCCACCGCGACGGCGGGTTCGCCGATTTTGTGGCCGTCCCAGCGACGAACCTCGTAGCGGTTCCGGACAATCTCAGCGATTTCGAGGCCTCGTTTGCCGAACCGGTCGCCATCGGCGTGCAGGGATGTCGCCGTGGAGAAGTGGCCGCCGATGACATCGTTCTCGTGCTCGGTGCTGGACCCATCGGCCTTGCGATCGTCGAGGTCGCCAGATCTCGCGGAGCAAAGGTCTATGCATCCGATCTCTCCGCCGAGCGACTGGCGATCGCCCGTGATCTCGGAGCGATTCCCGTCGAAGGCGGACCCGGACTTAAAGAACGGGTGCTCGAGGTTACCGACAACGAAGGCATGCCTGTCGTCATGGAAGCGACGGGCGTGGCCGCCGTGATGGAGCAGACGACAGAACTGGTCGCCTCCGGCGGTCGCATCGTCATTCTGGGGCTGGTCAAACAGGGAACCGGAGTGACGCTTCCCGGCCTGGACTTGACCCGCAAGGAGATCACGCTTCACGGTTCCCGCGCGTCCGTCGACTGCTTTCCCGAAGCACTCGAGCTGCTGGCATCCGGCAAAATTCACTATCCCAAAATCGCCAGCCGGTTCGCGCTACGCGAGGCACCAATCGTGTTTGACCGGCTCGCGAAAGACCCCATGGCCATTCACAAGGCCGTCTTCATACCGGAGGCTTCATGAAACTCGTAACCTTTTCCCGCCACGGCTCCCGCCACGCCGGCGTCCTTGAGGGCGACCAGGTAGTGTCTTTGACGGAAGCGGGGCTCGCCGACAGCGTTCTCCAGATCGTCGAAGGCGGTGCCGCCGCGCTTCAACGCGTAAGGGCAGGTCACGCGGCGGCACCACGTTATTCGCTGGAAGAGATCAAACTGGAAGCGCCCATACGGCCGGGCAAGGTCCTCTGCTCCGGCATAAACTACAAGGGGCACGCATTGGAGAACCCGAACGCGAAAATGCCGACGGAGCCGTTCTTCTTCGCAAAGCTGCCAAGTTCTGTGACCGGCCATGACGCTCCCGTTGAGAAATCGTCCCGCACCGAGCAGATGGACTATGAGGTCGAGTTCTCAGCCGTCATCGGCAGGCGCCTCTACAGGGCCAAGGAGAGCGAGGTGATGGAAGCAATTTTCGGCTACACGCTCCTCAACGATATTTCGGCTCGTGACGTCCAATTCAAGGACAACCAGATCACGCTCGGAAAGAACCTTGCCGGGTTTGCGCCAATTGGGCCTTGCATTCTGACCGCCGACGCGATGTCAAAGCCAGACAACGTGCGACTTCAAACGCGGCTCAATGGCCGCACGCTGCAAGACGGAAACACGTCCGACTGGTTGTTTTCGCTGCCCTTGCTGATTTCGTTCCTGTCAAATTTCATGCCGCTCGAACCTGGCGACATCGTAACGACCGGCACGCCCGCCGGCGTCGGTATCTTCCAGAAACCCCCGATCTTCATGCAGGCGGGAGACGTGGTGGAGATCGAGGCGGATGGTATCGGCGTGCTCAGAACGCCCATTGTCGCAGGGTGACACATGGGCGCGCGCGAGATCAGGATCGGAGTGCTCGGTTGCGGCTTCTACGCCCAGAACCATCTCAATTCATGGCGTGACTTGAGAGCGAAAGGGGCTGTGCTCGCCGCGGTCTGCGACCTTGATGGAGCCAAGGCCGCGGCAGCCGGCAAAGACTTCGGTGTCCCGCACTACACGGACGCCTCCGTCTTCCTGCGGGAAGCGGGTCTTGACGTGGTCGACATCGTGACCCGGCAAGACTCTCATCGTGCACTTGCAGAGGCCGCCATCGCGCGGAAAATAGCGACCATCGTCCAGAAGCCCTTCGCGCCGAGCTGGGAGGATTGCGTAGCGATCGTGCGCGCTGCCGAAGAGGCGGGCGTCTGGCTCGCCGTCCACGAGAATTTCCGCTTCCAGGCACCGATGCGACGCGTTCGCGAGATCATCGACAGCGGCGCGATCGGAAAACCCGATTGGGGACGGATCCGCTTTCGAACGGACTTCGACGTTTACCAGGCCCAACCCTATTTCGCCGAGGAAGACCGCCTGGTCATTGCCGATGTCGGCGTTCACATGCTCGATCTTGCCCGGTATCTGCTCGGCGACATCATACGCATCTCGTGCGAGACTCAGCGGCGGGGGACCAGACCGAAGGCCGAGGATACGGCCACGATGCTTGCGCGGCATGCCTCCGGCGGGGTCAGTGTGATTGAATGCACATACGAAGCTCACCGCGCACATGATCCTTTCCCGGAAACGCTTCTGGAGATCGAAGGCCCCCAGGGCTCGATAATCATGGACCCCGATTGCACGCTGACGCTGACAAGCCAGGGAAGCTCGCACAAGGAATCCGTCGGCGCGCCTTTGCTGTCATGGACGGCCCATCCCTGGCATGTCAGCCAGGAGGGCGCTTATGCGGCGTGCCGGCATTTTCTGCATTGCATTCAGAATGGCCTGCCTGCCGAAACAAGCGGGATCGACAATCTGAAGACCTATGCGCTGGTCGAAGCCGCCTATCGGGCGGCGACGGAGGCACAAGCCGTTCAACCTATGGTCTACATGCCCTTTCGGCCCAACTGACATCGGGGGAAACTGTGTGAGCACTGGAAAAACCGTCACCGCGAGACCTTTCGTCATCACCGTCGAGTTCGAGCTTGAGAACGATGTCTTTCCGGAATTCCTGCGGCAAGTCACTGAAAATGCAGCCACGTCGGTTCGATTGGAGGCGCACTGCCTGCGGTTTGACGTGCTCACCCCGAGCGCGGCGGGGGCGATAGACCGTGTGTTGCTCTATGAAATCTACACCGATCGCGCGGCCTTTGATGTCCACCTTGAATCCGAGCATTTCAAGATTTTCGACGAAACAACCCGGACCATGGTGAGGAAGAAAACGGTGGTTCAGTATGAGATCGCCCAGCATGCCAAAATGGATGCTCGAATATGATCCTAGCCAGTTCGGTGGATACCTTCGGGACAGATGAGCCTGCCCCCCACCGCCATCTTCTCAAGGCTGGTCCGCTGAGCGCAGTGCTGGAAGACGGAAACCTTCGCGATATCCGCTATTTCGGGATCGAGGTGGTTCGGGCGATCAACTACCTTGTCCGCGACATGGCGTGGGGGACGTTCAAGGCTGAAATCAGCGACCTCGAAATCGTCGAGGACAGCGACAGCTTCCGGGTCTCATACGCGGCGATCTGCGGCAACGAGGCCAATAGCCTCAGCTACAGAATGGGTATCACGGGTAAGGCCGAGGGAGGCTTGGTACTCGAGGCTGCGGCATTGGCGCTAACCGATTTTCACACCAACAGAATTGGCTTTGTCGTCCTTCATCCGGCTGACGCCGCTGGCGCGCATCTCACAATACGTCATACCGACGGACAATCCGAAACCACACGCTTTCCGAAACTGATCAGCGCCGACCAACCCGCCTTCGACATCGGCGGTCTGACACATGAGGCGGCACCTGGCCTTTGGTGTGCGATCGACATGGAAGGCGACGCGTTTGAAATGGAGGATCAGCGAAACTGGACCGACGCATCGTTCAAGACTTATGTCAGGCCGCTTTCGAAGCCACGGCCCTACTGGGTGAAGAAAGGAAGCAGCGACGTGCAGCGCGTCTCGCTAAATCTGCACGGCGGAGAACACGTCGCAAAGGCTCTGAAAGCGGTGGACGCGACGTTGGCTATCGGTGAGCCCATCGGACGGATGCCGGCGATGGCACTGTTTTGCGACGAGACGGTTCGAAGCGCGAACGCTCCCCTGCCCCGTGGCTTGATGCAAACGCTCGTCGTCAGGCAGGACCTGTCCGAAGGCCCTGAGCGCTTGGCCGCGGCGCGGCGGATGGCGGCCGACGGGACCTCGTTGGCGGTCGAGCTCGTGATGGATGCGGTCGATCCTTCGGCGGAGTCCGCAAAGGCTCTCCGGCTGATCAGCCATGCCGGTATCGAGCCGAGCGCTTTGCTCGTCTCGCCAAGGCGCGATTTCAAGACCAGGCCGAGCGGGAGCCTTCCCGCTGGACAACGCCCGATCGGTGAACTTGTTCGTGCTTTACGAGACGCGGGTTACGACGGGCCGATTGGCGCTGGCTCGCCATCGAATTTCACGGAGTTCAATCGCAATCCCCCGACGGCCGATTACGATTTCATCTTCTTCGGCGTTTCGGCGATCGGACACGCGGCCGATGACACCTCGGTGATCGAGACGCTCAGTGTCTATCCGGTCGTGCTGGAAAGCGCTGCGGCGCTGTGTCCCGGCAAGCCGATCTGGCTCGGACCCTGCACCATCGGCGTGCGGCACAATCCCTACGGACGCGCCACCTCCGCCAATCCCAATCGGCAGCGCATACCCGGCGCGCAAGACGACCCGCGCCACAGCGCCCTCTTCGGCGCAGCGTTCGCGGTGAGCATCTTGGCCGGCACTGCCGGCCAGCCCGTCGAGCATTTGACGCTTGCATCGCCATACGGATCGTTTGGCCTTGTTTCAGAGACCGGACGATCGCGACCGCTGGCCGCGATACAATCGGTGAGTTCCGCGGCCGCAGGCTGTGAACGGCTTGAGGCCAAATGCACTGGTAGCAATGTCTCGGTTGTGGCATATCGCAGCGAGGGAGGGATCCGTGCCCTTCTTGCGAACCTTTCCGACAAGGCGGTTGAGATCTCTATTCCGCCGATATTTAAGGACGCGTCGATCGTCGGAACCGACGGGGCCATGGAACCGCTGAACCTTGAGCCGGGCAGGGTTACGATCGCTCCCTACCGTTCAGTCCTTTTGACTGCATAGTTCCTGATGCTCGCGCCGGTCGCCATGGATGAGAGCGGCATCAATCGATCCGTACGTATGCGCTCAATCTCATTGTGGCCTCTATCGCCGCGCCGGCCGGCGTCCGTCGCTTCACGCGATTGCTCGTCGTCGTCGCTGTGGATTCACAGATTATGCTCGAGTGTCCATCGGCTGACTGATTGCCGCCGACGATGCGAATGTGGTTTTCATCCACCGGCTCCTTGAAAAAGCCGACATGTCCCAGGCCAATGCTTCGTCCCGCCAGATCAAAGCAGGTAAAGACGGCGAGATCGCCCTCTCTGGGGACGGTTCGCTGTTGAAACGGGGGCGAAAGAAACGACTGGGAGGAGGCACTCGCGCTGCCGGCAAGACCGCTTCGAACAATGCAGAAGTTCGCAAAAGCGGCGCACCATGGAACAATATCATTGGCGGCGGCGCCGGTAATTTTCAGAAACTCAGATATGAGTGGATTGCGAGGTCCGGGCGGCGGCAATTGGGTGATAGCTGAGGGATCCTGCCTATAGTAGCGATCAACGAACGCCTGGGCGATATCAACCGGGCGGGGCCCTCGTGGCATCGATTCCAGGATTTCTCGCGTTCGGGCAACTTGCCGCCTGGTAGGCTCGCTGTAGGTGACGCCACCATCGGCCCGAATGATGGAAGGCGAGACAACACGAAGAGGGGGTATTTGAAGGAAGGTGATTGCCTCCCTACGCTTGGCACGCGATGGTCGGGCACTCATAGAGAAAGCCATCCCTATCATCACCGCCCGTCGCGTCAGCATGCCCTTCTCCTAATAGCGTCTGGTTCCTGGCTACCTCACTATGTAGAGAGACTTCTCTCGCGCGACAGGATGACCAGTGCCCTTTCCCGGCAAGCGCAAATCACCCAAGTTTCCCTCCTATGCATGGTCGCCCGTCGGTAGCCGACCACAGGGGTTCAATTGTTAGTCCGGGGCGGCGTTTTGCTGGGTGTCCTGCTGCTGCCCGGTCGGGAGCGCCTCTGTTCCAAAAGGCGTGAAACCAAGTTCCGTTTTCTCTTGCGCTGGATAAGGTCGATATCACTGACAAGCTTTGCGCCGCCCTCCCGCCGCTCCAATGTGATCTTGCGGCTATGGAACGCCTCCAGTTCAGCACGATGCGCCACGCTAACGATAGTGACCTTCGGCAATTCCTGGATGACTGTCTCCATCATCTTGTCCTGGCTCTTCTCATCGAGTGCTGACGTTGCTTCATCCAGCACGACGATATCGGGATTGTGGAGAAGGAGACGCCCAAACGCGAGGCGTTGCTTTTCGCCACCCGACAAGGTCTGGTCCCATGGCGCGTCTTCCTCAACCTTATCGTTCAGGTGACCGAGCCCCACCTTGTCGAGGGCAGCGCCGATCTCATCCAGTGTCCAACTGTCTGCTGCGCCGGGATAGGCGACCGCACGGCGGAGCGTCCCGGAAGGGATATATGGTCGTTGCGGCAACATGAACAGTCGCCTGTCGGCGTGGAAATTGACGCTGCCGCCGCCCCAAGGCCACAGACCTGCGATGGCCCGCACCAGCGTACTCTTGCCGGAACCGGATGCGCCGGCCACCAGCACCCGTTCGCCAGGTTCGATGACAACCTGAGTTTCCTTGACCACGGCGGTGCCGTCGTCGAGCGAAACGGAGAGGTTATCCAGGCTGAGCATAGCGTCGCCTTCCGTTTCGCCGCGCTTGATGCGCCCAAGGGCGTCGCTCTGTTCCGCACGCTCGAGCCCGTCGAGCGACATCATCAGCGAAGCGATCCGGCGTGCACAGGCGTTCCAATCGGCGAGACGGGGATAGTTGTCGACCAGCCATCCAAACGCGCCCTGCACGATGGCGAAGGCGGAGGCCGCCTGCATTATCTGTCCGAGGGTCATGCTGCCTTCGAGAAATTTCGGAGCGCAGAGCAAAATTGGAACAACAGGCGCAATCAGGCTAGACCCCTGCGATATCAGCGCGGTGCGCATGTGTTGGCCGGCGAGAAGCGCCCATTGCCCGATCACGTTCGCGAAGGTCTTGTCGAGGTCGTTGCGCTCCTCCTCCTCGCCGCCGAGCAAGGCGATGCTCTCGCCGTTTTCCCTGACGTGCGTCAGGGTGTACCGGAATTCGGCTTCCGCCTGGTTCTTCGCCTCGGAGACCTGGACGAAGTACCGGCCGATGAGCGTCATCGAGCCTGACGTGATCGCGGAATAGACCACTGCGGTGACGACGAGGAAGCCGGGAACGGTGATGGTCGAACCCGCGACCGTTAGAGTGAGGGCGCCGCCGATCGTCCATAGGACCACGATGAAGGTGGAGGCCGCCAGAAATGCGGAAACGACGCCAGCGATGAAATCAACAGGTGACTCGGTGGCAATCCGCAAATCTTCCGCGATGCGGGCTTCGGGATTCTTGTGGTCGCCATCGATGAGGTTCAATTGATAGTAACGGCCGTTTGCGAGCCAGCGCGCGATGACTGCCGTGGAGAGCCAGGAACGCCAGCGGCGCTGGATCGCCATTCGAACCGAGACTTGTGCCGCGACAAGGATCACACTTCCGAGCACGAGCGGCAGGAATACAGCGCTCAGGAAATAGACGGTGCGCGCATTGTGTTGCTCGATCGCATCGAAAATAGCGCGGTTCCAGAGATTGATCCCATACTGGAAGCCAACGTTGATGCAGATCAGGGCCAATAGCCCGATCGAGCATGGCCAGGCGAGCCTATCGCCGCCGCGGCTCCAGTAAGCGCGCGCGCTGATCCAGAAACGCTTTAGCAGATATTTCTTTCGTGCCTGCTCCACCTCCTCGGGCGTCAGCTCCGGATCGGGCTCGATGACATCCGGCGGCGGCACGACCATGCCTTCGACCTCGACGGTCGATGCATCCTCCTGACGCGATTTCTCGACATCGCTCGGTTTGTTACTGTCGACCGGTTTCGGATTAAATTTAATGTCAGACATGTCGCGACAACGGCTTCGGAATCAAAAGGTTTCATGTTGCCGACATCGAAAATTGCTATCGGGCGCTCGGCCGTCGAGAAAATGAGGATTTAATCCGTCGGGTCGTTGACGGCGCAAACGGCACGGGGGTGCTGCGAAGTGGCCTTCTGTTTTGCGCGCCGCCGGTGATCGGCCATCTTCGCCAGGCTTGAAAAGCGTGTGCCGTCCGCCAAATAGCTTTTCAGACGGTGACGGAACTCTCAGATGAATCGTATTGCATCCCTGCTGCTTCTCGCGTCTGGAGCGACGTCGTTGCTCTTGGTGGCAGCGTCGCCTGCGGGCGCAATTTATCGCGTCAGTTCGACTGGTCGCACATGCGCCGCGATACGCAGCATCATAAGTCAGCAGGGCGCCATTCTCGTGACCCATCCGAGCACGGGAGGCGCAGGCACCCTATACGATCGTTACGTGAGCTGGCAGGGCCTTTGCGGTCCAGGCTACGTCACAGAGGACGACTGGGTTCCGGCCAAAGACGGCCAATGCCGCCTGAAACGTTGCGAGATCTTCGAATCACCGCACTGATGGTGGCCTCTCGAGCGCTACCCATCCGCGTCAGGCCACCCGACGCCCCGGGGGCTGAATGTACTGGCCCGCGAACGCGTGCGGGAATTTCGCCACGACGATTTGCTCGGGATTACGCCTCCTATCCCAGATGGGCCGCCAGGAAGGCTGTTCGGGTTATCCCCGCCTGCGACTGACGGGTCCTTGCTTTGCAGCGAGACTCGGTTGAATGTTCGTTCATAGACCGAAGTGAAGGAGCCGCCCAATGACCAAGAACTTTACTAGCCTCGCCGGAATGTTCTTCACCGATAGCGACGGTGATCGCTATTGCACTGGAGAAATTCTCGCTGAGGTAACGGATGGCGTCTACTTGGTTCTATACGACGGCGTCGAAGTGAAATCGCCGCAGGAACTCGTTCCCCTCGAGGACATGCTGACGACCGATGAACACGGGGAAAGAAGTTGGCATTTCTTCACGAGCAGAGAAGATCTGAAAGATTGGGTCGATTGGCTTGACACTCCGCCCGCTCCCCGCGTGATCACGCTCGTCAAACAATGATCTGCGATTCTCGGCGAATTGCGCTCATGCGCGCAAACTCTTCGCCGTAGAGCAGCGCGGCTTTGTGGGAGCAGTGGTCGACGCCAGCAGGGCCGCAGCCTGTACGTGATTATTATCACGCCGGGCGCGCGGCTTTGGCTATCGTCGCGGTTTTGGTCTTCGGTCAAGGTCTTACACGGTCAGGATGGGCAGCCTGGAAGGCTGGCAGCTTGGCGCATTTGCCGTCGATATCGACGATGCGCTTGAAATCGGTCATATCAACTCCCCAGCGGCGGGCGTTGTAGACCTGCGGAACGAGACAGAGGTCCGCCATCGTCGGCGTATCCCCAAAGCTGAACTCTCCATCGACTTCGCCGATCATCGCTTCCAGTTTGCGAAGTCCGTCCGTGATGAAATGCTTCATCCATTCCTCGCGGGCGTCAGGCTGGTCCGTCACGGTCATGAGATGCGCCACGACATGCATGTTGCATATCGGATGGATGTCCATGGCGACCGCGTATGCGAACGCGCGCACTCTCTGGCGATCGGCAATATCCAGTGGCAGCAATCCGCATTCCGGCCGAGCCTCGGCCAGATACTCGATGATTGCCAGCGACTGTGTCAGAGTTCTCCCGTCGATCACCAATGCCGGAACAAGCCCCTGCGGGTTGAGCGCCAGATATTCCGGCTTCCCATGCGCTCCCTCCAGCAAATCGATCATCACTGTTCTATAGTCGGTTCCCAGCATGTTGAGTGCGATACGAACGCGATAGCTCGCGGACGATCGCCAGTAGTCGTAAAGAACGACCTCGGTCATTGCGGCTTGGTTCCTCTATACCGTTCGACCGTCTGCTCGATCGCCCCGAAGATCGAATGGCCGGCATGATCCTTCATCTCGATGCGGACCTGGTCCCCGAACTTCATGAATGGCGTTTTCGGCGATCCAGTTTCGATGGTCTCGATCATACGCATCTCGGCGATGCATGAGTAACCGTCCCCTCCGTCTTCGACCGGCCTTCCCGCTTCGCCGGCCAGCTTGTTGGAAACCGTTCCCGAGCCGATAATCGTTCCGGCCACCAGATTGCGGGTTTTGGCGGCATGGGCGATCAGCTGGCCAAAATTAAACGTCATGTCGATGCCGGCGTTCGCCTTGCCGAATGCCTTGCCGTTCAAGCTAACAAGCAACGGGAGATGCACCTTGCCGCCTTCCCAATACGCTCCGAGTTCGTCCGGCGCCACCGCGACCGGAGAAAATGCCGATGCCGGCTTGGATTGGAAGAAGCCGAATCCCTTTGCCAGTTCGTTCGGTATCAGCCCTCGCAGCGACACGTCGTTGACGAGCATCACCAGACGGATGGCTTCGCGCGCAGCCTCCGGGCTCGAACCCATGGCAACGTCGCCGACGATGACGGCGACCTCGCCCTCCATGTCGATCCCATAAGCCTCGTCCGCCACCAAGATCGGGTCTCGTGGCGCAAGGAACCCGTCCGAACCGCCTTGATACATTAGCGGATCAGTCCAGAAGCTCGCCGGCATCTCCGCGCCCCGCGCCTTGCGCACCAGTTCGACATGGTTGAGATAGGCCGAACCGTCGGCCCATTGGTAGGCGCGCGGCAAAGGCGATGTGGCGTCGTGTTCGTGAAACCTGATCGTCGGCTGGGCTCCTGTTTCGATGCCTTCAGCAATCTGCGCCAGTCTCGGAGCCACGTGCTCCCAGTCATCGAGAGCCGCCTGCAACGTGCGGGCGACGTGACCGACTTCGGAGCACCGAGTAAGGTCGCGAGAAACGACAACGAGCCGGCCGTCTCTCGTGGAGTCTTTTAACGTCGCAAGCTTCATGTTCCATTCCAGTGCCAGAGGATGCCTAGCCGATCTTCATTTGATACCCGGGGTTCCGTCGAACTTGCGTTCCAGGCCGTCCCAGCACTCCAGGTAGTTTTCCTGCAGCGTTTCAAGCTCGGCTGCGTACTTCGTCAATTGCTGCGGGTACCGGGTTTCGAACATGAAGGCCATGGTGTGATCGAGCTTCACCGGTTTCAGCTCGGAATTGGACGCTTTTTCGAAGGCGAGCGCGTCCGGGCCGTGGGGAAGCATCATGTTGTGCAGGCTCATGCCGCCCGGCACGAAGCCCTCCTCCTTGGCGTCATACTGGCCATGGATCAGGCCCATGAACTCGCTCATGATGTTGCGGTGGTACCAAGGCGGACGGAAAGTGTGCTCGGCGACCAGCCAGCGCGGCGGAAAGATCACGAAATCGACGTTCGCCGTGCCCGCATCTTCGGTCGGGGCGGTCAGCACCGAAAAAATCGACGGATCGGGATGATCGAAGCGGATCGCCCCGACCGGGGAAAACGTCCGCAAGTCGTATTTGAAGGGGGCGTAGTTGCCGTGCCAGGCGACCACATCAAGGGGCGAGTGGCCGATTTCCGTGACATAGAATTTTCCGCACCACTTCACATGGACGCGGCAAGGCTTTTCCTTGTCCTCGAAAGCGGCGACGGGTGTCTTGAAGTCGCGCGGGTTTGCCAAGCAGTTCGCGCCGATGGGTCCGCGGTCCGGCAGCGTGAATTTCGCGCCGTAGTTCTCGCATATATATCCACGCCAGACCGTCTCCTCGCCATTGCCGAGAACCTTGAACATCATGCCGCGGGGGATGAGGCATATCTCCAGGGGCTCGACGTCCATAGCGCCCATTTCGGTGAACACTCTGACGGCACCGAGCTGCGGCACGATCAGCAGCTCACCATCGGCGTTGAAGAAGTAATCATCCACCATGTCCTCATTGAAGACGTAGGCATGTGCTGACATGCCCACCTGAGTTGCGGCGTCGCCGGCTGTCGTGATGGTGCGCACGCCCTCGAGGAACGTCAGCTTCTCGGTGGGTGCGGGGATCGGATCCCAGCGAAGCTGGCCCAGAGGCAGCGAATGCTCGTCCAGGCAGGGCGCGGTTTTCCAAAGCGGATAGGAAGCGTTGGAGAAGCGGCGGGTGTGACGCACGCTCGGGCGAATGCGATAAAGCCAGGACCTTTCGTTCGTGCCGCGGGGAGCGGTGAATGGCGAGCCGGAAAGCTGCTCCGCATAAAGACCGTAGTTGCATTTCTGGGGACTGTTCTGGCCCTGCGGCAAGGCGCCGGGAAGCGACTCCGTTTCGAAGTCATTGCCGAAGCCCGGCATATATTTCAGCTTATCTGCCGTCGAGGCTTCCGCGTCGGAAGCCTGGATTGATGTCTGGTCCATTGCTCAACTCCTCCCCGAAGACTCTACGCCGCCGAGAGATTACTCCGCTGCAGCACCGATGACACCACGCTTGATCTGATCGGCCTCGATCGACTCGAAAAGAGCACGGAAATTGCCTTCGCCGAAGCCCTCGTCGCCCTTGCGCTGGATGAATTCGAAGAAGATCGGCCCGATGACGGTTTTGGAGAAAATCTGCAGCAGGATTTTCGTCATGCCGCCGTTCACCACACCTTCGCCGTCGATCAGGATGCCGTGCTTCTTCATGTGCTCGACAGGTTCACTATGGCCGTTCACACGTTCATAGGACATGTCGTAATAGGTCTCCGGAGGACCCGGCATGAAGCGCAGGCCGTTGTCGGCAAGCCTGTCGGTCGCTTCGTATATATCCTCGGTTCCAACGGCGATGTGCTGGATGCCCTCGCCCCTGTACTTCTTCAGATATTCCTCGATCTGGCTCGTATCGTCCTTCGATTCATTCAGCGGAATGCGGATTTTGCCACAGGGCGACGTGATGGCGCGGCTCACCAGACCGGTGATACGCCCATCGATATCGAAGTAGTGGATCTGCTTGAAATTGAATAGATTGCGGTAGAAATTCCACCACTTGTCCATGTTACCGCGAAAGACGTTGTGCGTGAGATGATCGAGATAGAAGAAACCGATCGTCTTGGGGTGCGGGTCGCGCTCGCCGAGCCAATCGAACTCGGCATCGTAAGCCGATCCCTTTGCACCATAGGTCTCGACGAAATAGAGCAGCGAGCCGCCAATGCCGACGATCGCCGGGACGTCGAGAGCCTTGTCGTCCCCTTCATAGGGAATAGCACCTTTCGACACCGCATGATCGAAGGCGTGCCTGGCGTCGACGACGCGCCATGCCATCGACGGGGCACAGGGGCCGTGAGCTGCGACGAAACGCGCGGCATGACTGCCGGGTTCGGCGTTCAGGACATAGTTGATGTCGCCCTGGCGCCAGATGGTGATGTCTTTCGTCTTGTGCCTGCCGACCGCGACGTAGCCCATGCGTGTGAAGAGCTCACGTAGCTTCTCAGGCTCTGGATGAGCGAACTCAACGAATTCGAAGCCGTCGGTGCCGGCCGGATTGTCGGCGGAGATCTCCGACGGCGCTGCATCATGTGGGAAAGGACCCATTTTCTCCTCCTCAGAAGATTGGACTTCGACTGTGCAAAGTGTGACCCAAAACGCGTGCAAAGTTCTTGCATTCTTCATGGCGGAAGAACATTCTATGCACGGTTCGTGAGCATTTTGGAGATCTAGCGCAATGGATGAGCAACTCGACAAGCTGGATTTGCGTCTCCTCCAGGAACTTCAAAAGGACGGTAGGTTGACGAACAACGAGATCGGGGAGCGGATCGCGCTTTCACCCTCGCAATGCTCGCGCCGGCGGACGAGATTGGAATCCGAGGGATATATTCGCAGCTACCAGGCCCACCTCGATCGGCAAAAGCTAGGTCTGGATATGCTGGTGGTCATTTCCGTGACGCTGGCGACCCACAACAGAGACAATGCCCGCAGATTTTCCCAACTGATCAACGGACTGCCGGAAGTTCTCGAAGCCTATGCGCTGACCGGCGAAATGGATTATCACCTGACGGTCGCGACCCGCGGGCTCGCCGACCTCTCTAAATTCGTCAACGACGTTCTGTTGCCCCACGAGTCGGTGCAGCATGTGAAGACGTCGATCGTCCTCGACACGCTGAAGACATTCGAGGGTTTTCCCGTGCTGATACCGGGTGGCTGGCATGGCGACGGCCCGCGATGATTTCGCTGCCTCCTTTGGCGATAAGCGTCAGAGCGGCAACTCGGTCGAGAATTTAAGCTCGCGCAGCACAAAGCTCGAAACGACAGTGCGCACATGCGGATTGCGCATGAGGTAGCGGGTCATGAAGGCTTCGTAGTGTTCAACGTCCCTCGCCCGGATCTTCAGCATGTAGTCGAAGGCGCCGGACAAGGCGTAGCACTCCATGATCTCCGGCCGCTCCAGCACCACCGAAGCGAACGACGCGACCGCCTCTTCGTGGTGATCCTCCAGCGTCACATGCGCGATGACGCAGAGCTTGAGATCGAGTTTTCCAGGATCGAGCAATGTCACACGCTTGCGGATGATGCCGTCGGCTTCCAGTTCCTGGATTTTGCGCCAGGCCGAACTCTGCGACATGCCGGCCTTTTCAGCCAGGTCCGCCAGCGAAAGGCTGCCGTCGGCCTGGATGAGTTGAAGAAGTTTGCGGCGAAGATTCCCAGATTCTTTCATTTTCTGCGCCATATTCGGGAGGATTTGCCAACACCATGCCGATAATCAGCATGAATGAAAAGAAAAACCTTCAAACTCGGATCATAATGGCAGCACGAAAGCAGTGTCTGGGAGGATCAGCCTGTGACCAAGGAAAGCAGCTACACCGCCAAACTGCCTGGCCCCGATGGTTTATATGACTACACCCCGGATGAAGATGCGATATGGGGCGAACTCTACCGGCGTCAGATGAAGCTGCTCGCCGATACCGCTTGCCGCGAATATCTGGACGGCGTCAAAATACTGGGGCTCCGGCCGGACAAGGTGCCTCAGCTTCTCGATGTGAACAGACGGCTGAACGAGACCACCGGCTTCGGCGTCGAAGGCGTGCCGGCGCTCATTCCGCCCTCGCGCTTTTATGAACTTCTGTCGCAAGGCAAATTCCCGCTCGCGACCTTTCTGCGCCGTCGCGAGCATATCGACTATATCGAGGAGCCGGATCTGTTCCACGAGGTTTTCGGCCACTGCCCGCTGCTGACCAACCAGAGCTATGCCAATTTCGTACGGCACTTCGGTGAAACCGCCGTCCGCCTCGGCAAGGGCTATTCATGGCATCTGTTCCGCATCTTCTGGTTCACCGTCGAATTCGGCCTTATCAATACGCCGCAAGGCCGACGCTGCTTCGGCGCAGGGATCGTCTCATCGCCAAGCGAAGCGAAGGCGGCAATGGAAGGCAAGGCGTGCGAATTTCGGCCGTTCGATCTGCTGAGCGTGCTCAGGACGCCGTATCGAATCGATATCCTCCAGCCGATCTACTATGTCATCGACAGCTTCGCCGATCTCGAAGCGATCGTGACGCAAGATATCGAGGGCACCATACTCAAGGCGAAATCCCTTGGTGATTTCGCCCCGACTTTCGAAGCCAAAGCTTCGTGAATCCGACCAAGGGCAAGGAAGCAGCTCAGGCCTCAATTGCGATCCTATCGGCCCGGGCTGAAATTGCTGCGGCCTGAAGTACGGCGTGAGCTTGACGCGCTAGTCTGTTGATTGAAGGTCGCTTTCACCCAGGCATTGCCTATTTCGTGTAGAGCGCCCTCGACCGTTCGAGATGCTTGAGGATCGCCATTTCCGAGCCGTCTGGATCGTTGGCAGCCAAACGGTCGACGATCTCCTCGTGCTCGACCAGCGTGAAGTTTTCCTTGCCGGTCCAGATCAACATTTCGGTGTGATAGGCTTTTAGCCAGGCGAGCATCGCTTCGCTCACCGCAGCGAAGATAGGATTGCCGGATATTTGCGCAATCCGCGTATGGAACTCCATATCCGCCGCAATGAATTCTTCCGACTGTCCGAGGGATTGGCGCTGTTGCTCGATGATTGCCCGCAGATCATCGATATCGCTCGTTGTGGCGCGCTGTGCCGCCTCGCGCGCCATGCCGCGCTCGAAGAAGATCCGGGCGCTCTTCAGATGCTCCAGGGAATCGGCGGATTGGGAGAGCATGATCTTCGCCGTAAGATCCACTTGGCGAAAGATAGACTGGGCGGTCAGTTTCAAGACCTTGGCGCGTTCACCGTGGGAAATGTTGACTAAGCCCATGCCAGCTAGCGATTGCATCGCTTCTCTGATCGCTGGCCGGCCGACGCCGAACCGCTCCATCAGCACGCGCTCGGAAGGCATTTCATCCCCGGGCTTCAGTTCCCCCGACGTGATCATTCGTTCGAGGCGGTCAAAGACTTCGTCAGACAATTTCCGACGGACAATTTGCTCTGCTGGTTGGGTCATGGCGGCTCGCTGGCTCAAATCTCTTCTCCCCTAGCATTTCGCGCGTTCGCCGG
The DNA here is from genome assembly GCF_052113965.1 of Rhizobium sp. RAF56. Taxonomy (NCBI): domain Bacteria; kingdom Pseudomonadati; phylum Pseudomonadota; class Alphaproteobacteria; order Hyphomicrobiales; family Rhizobiaceae; genus Rhizobium; species Rhizobium sp. RAF56. The sequence goes on along the minus strand of NZ_JBFRDU010000017.1, from coordinate 78,374 downwards.
CAAAGCGCGGTTGAAAGACGGCGTGCCTGAAATTTCATCTTGCAGAAATTGGAATACTCATTATACCAGATCACAAGGTGACGCCATGGCAAACTGACATGGCGTGAGGAGCATCCGCCGTTCCATGACGATCACAGTAACATACCGCATCGAGACGCCAGGAAGTGTCGAGGCGATGGCCGATAAGATCGCCAGCGACCAGTCGACGGGCACCTTCGTGCAGGTTCCGGGAGAGACGGAGGAACTGAAGTCGCGCGTCGCGGCACGCGTCGTTGCCATTCGACCGCTCGACGATGCAAGCCAGCCGACTTGGCCGGAAGCGCGCCCCAGCACGCGGCTTGCCCGCGCCGATGTCGATATCGCCTTCCCCCTCGACGCTATAGGTACCGATCTCGCTGCGCTCATGACCATCGCGATCGGCGGCGTCTATTCGATCAAGGGCATGACCGGTATCCGCGTCGTCGATATGAAGCTGCCGGACGAATTCGGGCGCGCTTATCCGGGACCGCAGTTCGGAATTGCCGGCTCCAAACGCCTCACTGGCGTCATGGGACGCCCGATCATCGGCACGATTGTCAAGCCGGCACTCGGCCTGCGCCCGCACGAGACGGCGGAACTCGTCGGCGAACTGATCGCGTCCGGGGTGGACTTCATCAAGGACGACGAGAAACTGATGAGCCCCGCCTATTCGCCGCTCAAGGAGCGTGTCGCGGCGATCATGCCGCGCATCCTCGATCATGAGCAGAAGACCGGCAAAAAGGTAATGTACGCCTTCGGCATCTCCCATGCCGATCCTGACGAGATGATGCGAAATCACGACATCGTCGCCAAGGCCGGCGGCAACTGCGCCGTCATCAATATCAATTCCATCGGCTTCGGCGGCATGAGCTTTCTCAGGAAGCGCTCAAGCCTCGTGCTGCATGCCCATCGCAACGGCTGGGATGTGCTGACGCGCCACCCCGGCGCTGGGATGGATTTCAAGGTCTACCAGCAGTTCTGGCGGCTGCTCGGCGTCGACCAGTTCCAGATCAACGGCATCAGGGTCAAATACTGGGAGCCCGACGAAAGCTTCGTTTCATCCTTCAAGGCGTTAACGACGCCGCTTTTCGACCCGTCCGATTGCCCGCTTCCCGTAGCCGGGTCCGGCCAATGGGGCGGCCAGGCGCCGGAAACCTACCAGCGGACGGGACGGACGGCGGACCTCCTCTATCTCTGCGGCGGCGGCATCGTCAGCCATCCGCAAGGACCGGCAGCCGGCGTTCGCGCCGTGCAGCAGGCATGGCAGGCCGCAGTCGCCGATATACCACTCGATGAGTATGCCAGGACCCATCCGGAGCTTGCTGCCTCGATTGCCAAATTCAGTGACGGCAAGGTGGCGTGACGGCATGGAAAACCTTCTCGTCAGCTATTACGGCGATGATTTCACGGGCTCCACCGACGTGATGGAGGCGCTCGCGTCGAACGGAGTCCCGACCGTGCTTTTCCTCGGCATTCCCTCGAGCGAAATGCGCGAACGCTTCAAGCACTGCCGCGCAATCGGCATCGCCGGAACGAGCCGCAGCGAGAGCCCTGACTGGATGGCGCAACATCTGACGCCGGCGTTCGAATGGATGAAATCGCTCGGCGCTGCGATCTGTCATTACAAGGTCTGCTCGACCTTCGATTCCAGCCCTGCCATCGGCAGCATCGGAAAGGCGATCGAGATCGGAAAGACGGTGTTCGGCCAGCCTCAGGTGCCGGTCATCGTCGGGGCGCCGCAGCTAAAGCGCTACACCGCTTTCGGCCATCTATTTGCGGCCTATCAAGGCCGCGTCTACCGCATCGACCGGCATCCGGTCATGAGCCGGCATCCGGTCACGCCGATGGACGAGGCGGATCTTGCGCTTCATCTCGGAAAGCAGACGGAAATCCCCGTTGCAGTTGCCGATCTGGCGATGCTCGGTGCGGCCGATGTCGATCGGCGCCTCGATGAATTGATCGAAGGCGAGAGCGGCATTCTGCTCGTCGATGTGGACTCGCACGCAACCCAGCAAGCCGCCGGCCGCCAGCTTCTGCGGCATACCCTGAAGATCGGGCCCTTCGTTGTCGGCTCCTCGGGCATCGAATACGCGCTGCTCGCGGCCTTGCAGTCCGAGGGCGTACTGACGGAGGGCGTCCACTTTCCCGAGGTCGGAGCAGTGGAGCGGCTCGCCGTCGTCTCCGGTAGCGTCTCGCCGACCACCGAACGGCAGATCCGCACCGCCCTTACCGATGGTTTCGAGGAGATCGCTCTCGATCCTGTCGCGCTTGTGTCGGAAGATGGTAACCGCACGTTGGAGCTTGCAGTGACTGCGGGCGTCGAAAAGCTGAGGACAGGCAAGAGCGTCATCCTGCATACGGCACTTGGCCCCTCGGCGAACCGCGGTGCGTACATCGACCAGATCCCCGGTGCACGCCACGAACTCGGGCGGGCGCTCGGCCGGATCTTGCGCCGGCTTGTGGAGAGCGAAGGCCTTTCGCGCGCGGTGATCGCCGGCGGCGATACATCGAGCCACGCCCTCAAAGAACTGCGCATCGACGCGCTGACCACACTGCTGCCGCTTCCCCAGACCCCCGGCTCGCCGCTCTGCATCGCCCATGGCAGCTATCCGCCGACCAATGGACTGCAGATCGCTCTCAAGGGCGGGCAGGTGGGGACTGATGGCTATTTCTCCCAGATCCGTGACGGAAGGCGGGGCTGAGATGGTCTTTTGGGTCGGCACCAGTTTCAAGATGAACAAGACGCTCGACGAGGCGCTCGCCTTCGCGCGGCGTCTGGCAGCGGTCGACGACGAACGCGACGCCCGCGTCCAGCGCTTTGTCATCCCGCCCTTCACCGCCGTTCGCGAGGTCAAGCAGACCCTTGCCGCAAGCTCGGTCAAGGTCGGCGCACAGAATATGCATTGGGACGATGCGGGAGCCTGGACCGGCGAAGTTTCACCGCTAATGCTGAAGGACTGCAATCTCGATATCGTCGAACTTGGGCATTCCGAGCGGCGTGAACATTTTGGCGAAACGAATGAAACGGTCGGCCTCAAGGTCGCCGCCGCCGTTCGTCACGGCCTCGTTCCCCTGATCTGCATCGGCGAAACCCTCCAGCAGCGCCGGGCCGGTCAGGCTGACGCCGTTCTGAGGCAGCAGGTCGAGGGTGCGCTGGCGCGGCTTGACGGAATTGCCTTGGAAGCCACCATCCTGTTTGCCTACGAGCCCGTTTGGGCGATCGGCGTCAACGGCATTCCGGCAAGGGCCGACTACGCCTCAGAGCGCCACGGCAGGATTGCGGAGGTGGCAAGCGCCATGCTCGGACGCGCCGTGCCTGTCCTCTACGGCGGCAGCGTCAACCCGCAAAACTGTGAGGAACTAATCTCCCAGGAACATATCGACGGGCTGTTCATCGGCCGCTCCGCATGGGCGGCCGACGGGTATCTCGACATTCTCGGCCGCGTCTGCGCGGCGATCTAACGGTGACAGTTTCGCACCCTGAGCGCTTGAGAGGAAATGCCATGAAAATCGCGATTGGAGCAGATAGCGCCGGCAAGCCGCTGCTTGATGTCATTGCCGCCCACCTTGCCGGAAAGGCAGATCTCGAAGTCCATGACCTCAGTCAATCGGGCTTCTATGCCGATCTGGCGCAAACTCTGGCCCAGACGATCATCGACGGCGAGCACGAGCGCGGCATTCTCATCTGCGGGACCGGCATCGGCGTCTGCATTTCCGCCAACAAGGTGCCCGGCATTCGCGCCGCCCACACCCACGACACCTATTCGGCCGAGCGCGCCGCCAAGTCGAACAACGCCCAGATCATCACAATGGGTTCGCGTGTCATCGGACCGGAGCTGGCGAAATCGATCGTGGACGTGTGGCTTGCATCCGATTTTGACCCGCAGGGCCCGTCGGCCGGCAACGTCCAGGCGATCGATCGCCTGGACGCGGCAAAACACGCCTCATAACAGTCTGCAAAGTGATATGGTGATTGACTCATCATACCAGTTTGTGCTCCTATTCTGGAATTGAAAAGGTGAGGAACATGACGACAATTGCACTCTTCGGCGCCGGCGGAAAAATGGGTTACCGGCTTGCCAAGAATCTGAAAGGCTCGCGCTTCGACGTCCACCATGTCGAAGTCAGCGACGCCGGCAAGGCGCGCCTGAAGAACGATCTCGGTTTCGACTGCGTGCCGGCGGATGCCGCGCTCGATAGCGCCGACGTGGTGATCCTCGCGGTACCTGATACCGCCATCGGCAAGGTTGCCGCCAGCATCGTCGACAAGCTCAAGCCGGGCACCATGGTCATCGCGCTCGATGCCGCCGCACCGTTTGCAGACCACCTGCCGAAGCGGGACGATCTCACCTATTTCGTGACCCATCCCTGCCATCCGCCGATCTTCAACGACGAGACCGACATGCAGGCGAAGAAAGACCACTTCGGTGGCCTGTTCGCCAAACAGCACATCGTGTCCGCGCTGATGCAAGGCCCCGAGAGCGCCTACGCGCTGGGCGAGGAGATCGCCAAGGTGATCTGGGCTCCCGTCATGCGGTCGCACCGCGTCACCGTCGATCAGATGGCAATGCTGGAGCCGGGCCTGTCGGAAACCGTTTGCGCCTCGCTTCTCGTCGTCATGCGCCAGGCCATGGACGAATGCGTTGCCCGTGGCGTGCCGGCCGAAGCTGCCCGTGACTTCCTGCTCGGTCATATGAACGTGCTCGGCGCGGTGATCTTCAAGGAAGTCGACGGTGTGTTCTCGGATGCCTGCAACAAGGCAATCGAATTCGGCATTCCCGCGCTGATGCGCGACGACTGGAAGAAGGTATTCGAACCCCAGGAGATCGCCGAGAGCATCCGGCGCATCACCTGATCCTGCCGGGGAGGCATGGCACTCCCCTCAATCGCCCCAAGGGAGACGGGGCTTCATTCACACTCGGGAGGAATAAATGAAACTGACACGTAGATTGACGCTTGCGGCTTTTGCCGGCGCACTGGCGCTCGGAACGGCCATCCCGGCCTATTCCGCCGACCTGATTGCCATCATCACTCCGGCCCACGACAACCCCTTCTTCAAGGCTGAAGCCGTTGGCGCCGAAGCCAAGGCGAAGGAACTCGGTTACGAAGCTCTCGTCATGACCCATGACGACGACGCCAACAAGCAGTCGCAGATGGTCGACACGGCGATCGGTCGCGGCGCAAAAGCCATTATCCTCGACAATGCCGGCGCCGACGCATCGGTCGCAGCCGTCAAGAAGGCCAAGGATGCCGGCATCCCGGCATTTCTGATCGACCGCGAAATCAACGCAACCGGCGTCGCCGTCGCTCAGATCGTTTCAAACAACTACCAGGGTGCACAGCTTGGCGCCCAGGAGTTCGTCAAGCTGATGGGCGAAAAAGGTAACTACGTGGAACTCGTGGGCAAGGAATCCGACACCAATGCCGGCATCCGCTCGCAAGGCTACCATGACGTCATCGACGACTATCCGGACCTGAAGTCGGTCGCCAAGCAGTCGGCGAACTGGAGCCAGACGGAAGCCTATTCCAAGATGGAGACGATCCTCCAGGCAAATCCGGACATCAAGGGCGTCATCTCCGGCAACGACACGATGGCGATGGGCGCAATCGCAGCGCTTCAGGCCGCCGGCCGCAAGGACGTGATCGTGGTCGGCTTCGACGGCTCCAACGACGTGCGCGATTCCATCAAGGCTAGCGGCATCAAGGCGACCGTTCTGCAGCCCGCCTACGCGCAGGCACAGTTGGCCGTCGAGCAGGCCGACGCCTACATCAAGAACAAGACGACTCCGAAGGAAGAGAAGCAGTTGATGGACTGCGTTCTCATCAACGCCGACAACGCTGGCAAGCTCGAGACCTTCGCGCTGAAGAACTGATGGCAGACTTCGCTTGCGGAGGGCGCCCGACGGCGCCCTCCGCAGTTCGTTTCGTATGATGTCGAGGTTTGGTGCATGTCGAGGATGAAGGGCGCCCTGCTTGCCGCTTTGGTGGCGGCGGCTTTGCCCGGTTGCAAAATCATCAAGACTCCGACAGCGGAGGAAAAAGCGGCGGCAGCGACCAAGAGCGCCTTCGACCCGAATGCAAAGGTCGAGGCGATCTGGCAGCCGCAGGTGGTACCCTATTTCCAGAAGCGCGCAGGCGGGCTCAAGGATGTCGCGCAACTTGCCGCGTCGAGCCCCGACCAGGCGGGAGAAAAATACGGCAATCCAGGCAAGCAAAGCAGCGCACCCTGGACCTATGCCGTGAAGTTCACCGGCAAGGTGGTAGCGGCGGACACGGCCTCGCGCGCGGCAACGCTGGATATCGACGCCGACGGCGATGGCAAAGCCGACGCCAAGGTGCAGATCGGCCCTGCCCTGCGCGGAACGGCGTTGCGCGATACGCTCGATTTCGTCAATTTCAATGAGTTCAAAAACCAGATCGAGTGGGCCCAGTTCGGCAAGGCTTTCAACGAGAAGGCCGATGCCGCCTTCCTGTCGGCGATCCCGCGCGACGGCCTGGTCGGCAAGACAGTCACCGTGACGGGCGCCTTTCCATTGCCCTCAGGCGGGCAGCTTCCGCTCGTGACCCCTTCCGAATTGACGGTGGGAGGCTGACGATGAGCGCGCCACAAGCGAACGACATCATCCTGCGCCTCGAGGAGGTGTCGAAGGTTTACTCTGGTATCGTCGCGGTCAAGCGCGCCAATCTTGAGCTGCACCGCGGCGCGGTCAACGTCCTCGTAGGCGAGAATGGCGCTGGAAAATCGACCCTGATGAAGATCATCGCAGGCGTCGAACGGCCGACCGTCGGCCGCATCATCCTGGACGGGGAACCGGTCTTCTTCGACAGTCCGGCCAATGCGCAGGCACACGGCATCGGCATGATCTTTCAGGAACTCAATCTCTTCGCGAACATGTCCGTGGCGGAGAACATTTTCGCCACCCGCGAAATCAAGCGCGGTCTGCTCGGGATCGATCACAAAGCGCAGGTCGAGAAAGCCAACGAACTCCTGAAACGACTGGACGCCGGCATTGACGCCGAAACGATGGTCGAGGATCTGCCGATCGGCCAGCAGCAGCTCGTCGAGATCGCCAAGGCGATGTCGTTGAATGCGCGCATCCTGATCATGGACGAACCGACTTCGGCGCTTTCGGCTGCCGAGGTCGACATCCTCTTCAAGGTCATCGCCGAACTGAAGGCGCAGGGCGTTGCGATCGTCTATATCTCGCACCGCCTTGAAGAACTCATGCGCATTGGCGACTACATCACCGTGCTGCGTGACGGCCAGATTACCGGTCACGCGATGGTGCGCGACATCGACATGCGCTGGATCGTGCGTTCGATGATCGGCTCCGACGCCAAGGATTTCGCAAAGTCGGTGGGCCATACCGTCGGCCGTGAGGTATTTCGCGCCGAAAATATCAGCCTGCCTCGACCAACAGGCGGACTTGCCGTGGACGACGTCTCGCTGGCGGTCAAGGCGGGTGAAATTCTCGGCATATATGGTCTGATGGGAGCCGGGCGCAGCGAGTTCTTCGAATGCGTCATCGGGCGCCACGGGCACTCGACCGGCAAGATCTTTATCGACGGCGAGGAGGTGCGCGCCCGCGACACGACAAGGCGCATCCGACGCGGCCTTGCATTGATACCGGAAGACCGTCAGCGGGAGGGACTGGTTCAGGTGCTCTCGATCGCGTCGAACCTGACGCTGGCGAGCCTCGGCCGTTTCACCCGCCTCTTTCATATCGACAGCACTGCGGAAAAGAACGCCATTCGCGATGCGATCCAGGATCTGTCGATCAAGGCCCCGAACCCGGACTTCGAGGTCACCTCCATGTCCGGCGGCAACCAGCAGAAAGTCGTTATCGGCAAGGCGCTCATGACCAATCCGAAGGTTCTTCTGATGGACGAACCGAGCCGCGGTATCGATGTCGGCGCCAAGGCGGATGTGTTCCGCACCATGCGCCGGCTAGCGGCAAGCGGGCTTGCCATTCTATTTTCGACTTCCGACCTCGAAGAGGTCATGGCGCTCTCCGATCGTATCGCGGTTTTGAGTAACGGCCAGCTCGTGGCCGTCTTCGATCGCGACGATGCGACGGAAGACGCCATCATCGCGGCTTCGGCCAAGGGACACGGACATCAAGGGAAACTTGCGTCATGACGGCGGCTGCTTCTTCAACCAACGCGCCGAAAAGTGCGAACGGATCTGCGCTTCTGACACTGATGAAGCTCAGAACCTTCATCGCGCTCTTCGCCGTCATCATCTTCTTCGCGATCTTCGCCCCGAACTTCACCTCGACGGCGAACATGATCCTGATGTCGAAGCATGTGGCGTTGAACGCCTTCCTGGCGATGGGCATGACCTTTGTCATCATCACCGGCGGCATCGACCTCTCCGTCGGATCGATCGTCGGGCTGTGCGGCATGGTGGCCGGCGGCCTGATCCTCTACGGCGTGGAATTGCCGATCGGCTACACGATCTACTTCAACCTCTTCGAAATCGTACTGATCACGCTGGCGGTCGGGCTCCTGATCGGCCTCATCAACGGCCTGCTGATCACCAAACTCAACGTTGCGCCTTTCATCGCAACGCTCGGGACGCTCTACATCGCGCGCGGCCTGGCGCTTCTTTCCTCGGACGGTCAAACCTTTCCGAACCTCGTCGGCCGGCCGGAATATGCAACGACCGGGTTCGACTTCTTCGGTGCGGGACGCATCTTCGGACTGCCGGTCTCTATCTGGATCCTGATCTTCCTCGCGCTGCTGGCCGCCTACGTCGCGCGATCCACGCCGATCGGCCGGCATATCTTCGCGGTCGGCGGCAATGAACGCGCCGCGCGCATGTCCGGCATCCGGGTCGATGTCGTGAAGATTTTCGTCTACATGTTCTCCGGCCTTTGCGCGGCGATCGTCGGCGTCGTCATCTCCTCCGAGCTCATGGCAGCGCACCCGGCAACGGGCGAGAGCTTCGAGTTGAACGCCATTGCCGCGGCCGTTCTCGGCGGCACCTCGATGTCGGGCGGACGCGGCACGATCGGCGGGACGATCATCGGCGCCTTCGTCATCGGCATACTTTCGGATGGACTGGTGATGATGGGCGTCTCGTCTTTCTGGCAGATGGTCATTAAGGGCCTGGTGATCATCATCGCTGTCGTCGTCGACCAGGCGCAACGCCGCCTGCAGCAGCGCGTTACCCTCATGCAGATGGCAAAGGCGGGTTGAGATGACGGAATTGAAGGGTGCGTTGATCGGTTGCGGCTTCTTCGCGATTAACCAAATGCACGCATGGAACGACGTCGAAGGCGCCCGCATAGTGGCGATCTGCGACCGCGACCCAGAGCGCTTGAAGGTCGTCGGCGAACAGTTCGCCATCGCGCGCCGCTATTCTGACGCTGCCGAGCTTTTTGCCGACGGCGGCATCGACTTCGTCGATATCGCCACCACCGTCCAGAGCCACCGCGAGCTCGTGGAAATTGCGGCCAAGCACAAGGTGCCGGCTATCTGCCAAAAACCATTCGCGAAGACCCTGGCCGACGCGAAAGCAATGGTTGAGGCTTGCCGGGATGCAGGCGTGCCGCTGATGGTACATGAGAACTTCCGCTGGCAGGCGCCGATCCAAGCGGTGCGAAAGGCTTTGGATGACGGGGCAATCGGCACGCCGTTCTGGGGCCGCTTTTCCTTCCGGTCGGGCTACGATGTCTTTTCCGGCCAGCCGTATCTGGCCGAGGGCGAACGCTTCATCATCGAAGATCTCGGCATCCACACGCTCGACATCGCACGCTACATCCTTGGCGACGTGTCCGCGGTGACGGCCCGCACCAAGCGCGTCAATCCCCGGATCAAAGGCGAAGATGTCGCCACCATTCTCCTCGACCATGAAAGCGGTGTAACCTCGGTCGTGGACGTCAGCTACGCGACGAAGCTGCCGACGGAACCTTTCCCGGAAACGCTGGTCGAACTGGATGGATCAGACGGGTCTCTTCGTCTCTTCCAAGGCTACCGCCTTGAGGTGACCAATTCGCTGGGATCCACGAGCGCGGACGTTTCACCGAAGCTTCTCTCCTGGGCATCGCGGCCCTGGCATAACGTTCAAGAGAGCGTCCACGCAATCCAGCAGCATTGGGTGGACCAACTGAAGCGGGGCGCCAAGCATTCGACCTCCGGCGAAGACAATCTGAAGACCTTCGCGCTCGTCGAGGCAGCCTACGAGAGTGCCGCCACGGGACGGACGGTAGACATCGAAGCGGCGTTGCGATGACGGCTGTCCCCTTCCTCCTCTATGGCACCGACGACGTCGAAACGCGCCCCGTTCGGCTCAAAGCGGGAAAGCTGGAGGCGGACCTTGCGAACGGCAACCTCCGCACCATCCGTTACGACGGCACCGAAGTGCTGAGGGCGATTTCCTATCTTGTCCGCGATCGCGACTGGGGAACCTACAGCCCCGCGATCACCGGCCTGAAGATCGATCAGCGGGATAATTGTTTCGAGGTCTCCTACCAGGCCCGCTGCGATGGACCGCAGAGTGAGAGGCTTCTGATCGACGTTCGCATCGGCGGCACTGGCGAGCGGCTCGAGTTCGCAGCGGAAGCCGTTGCCGAAAGGGGCTTCGAGACCAATCGCTGCGGCTTCTGCATCCTGCACCCGATCGTCGGTATGGCCGGAACCTCTGTTGTCGTCGAGCACGTTGACGGCAGCATCGAGGAAACGACGTTCCCCGACCTCATCGAGCCCTGGCAGCCCTTCAAGGACATGCGAGCCATCACTCACACGGTACAGCCGGGCGTTTCGGCGGAATGCCGCATGGAAGGTGACACCTTCGAGATGGAAGACCAGCGCAATTGGTCGGACGCGTCATACAAGACTTACGTGCGCCCCCTCGCCTTGCCCTGGCCTTATCGGATCGCCGCTAACGAGCCCGTCCGGCAGAAGACCACGTTGATCATAGGCGACAGCCGCGCACTCGGCTCATCGCCTGTGCGCACCTCGGCCGGAGCCGTAAAACTCGAGCCCGGCACCCGCAGCGGCGTCATGCCGGCAATCGGCTTGATCGTCACGCCCGAGGAGGCGGAGGCGACGCTCGCGGCTCAGGAGCTGCTTGCCGATATCGCTCCTCAGGAACTGCTTTTTCACCTTGATCCCAGTCGCGACCATGATGTGATCGAAGCGCTTACGCATTTTGCAGCCGTTGCTGCCGTCCATACCGGGCGAACGACGTTGGAGATCGCGCTGCCCTGCAAGCACGCCCCGGCGAGCGAAACCGCCGAGATCGCACGACAAATGCAGATCGCGGGATTTCGGCCGGATGCGATCATGGTTTCGCCGTCGGTGGATCGGCAATCCACGCCGCCCGGCAGCAAATGGCCGGACTGCCCCCCGCTCGAAGAGGTTTATGCCGCTGCCCATGCGGCATTCCCAAGTGTTCGGATCGGTGGCGGCATGCTGAGCTACTTCACCGAACTCAACCGCAAGCCCGTCCCCGCCGAGCGACTGGCCTTCGTCAGCCACTGCACCAACCCGATCGTCCATGCAGCGGACGATCTGAGCGTCATGCAGACCCTGGAAGCCCTACCCTTCATCACCCGATCGGTTCGCGCAAGATACGGCAACAAGCCTTACCGCATCGGGCCGTCGACCATTGCCATGCGGCAAAACCCCTACGGCAGCCGCACGATGGAGAACCCGTCCGGCGGCCGCGTTCCCATGGCCAATCGTGATCCGCGCCACAATGGCCGCTTCGCCGAGGCCTTTGTGCTCGGTTACGCGATCCAAGTGCTGGATGCCGATCTCGAATGCCTGACGTTGTCCGCATTGACAGGGCCGTTCGGACTTGTCGCAGGCGGCCGAGAGCCCAGCGTGGTGGGCAGCACGCGGCCGCTCTTCAACAGCGTAAGGACGCTGGCGGCGCTAGCCGGCGCGCCGTGGAGAGCGTGTCGCTCCTCGTCTCCCTCCGGCGTGCTGGCATTCCTTGCCGAACCCAACTCGGGAGCCAAGCTCTGCATGGTGAACCTTGGCCCAGAGGAGAAGGCCGTCGACCTCGGCGCGTTCTCGCTGGTATCCGACAAGGCCATCACGCTCGAGCCATTCGCCACGAAAGTCCTTTCTCTGGCGGATTGATATCAAGGCTGCGGTCTGCATCTAATTCATCGGTACAGGACGACGGGAGGATTGGCGTGAAAACCAAGAAACTGATTAATGCCGGTGCTGATGCCGTAGATGAAATGCTTCAGGGAGTGCTCGCGGCCCATCCGGACCATCTCTACGCCGTAGACGGCATGCCCCGCGCGATCGTCGCGCGCAACGGCCCCCGCGAGGGCAAGGTGGGCCTTGTTATCGGCGGCGGCTCCGGTCACGAACCAACCTTCCTGGGCTACGTCGGCAAAGGCTTGGCCGATGCAGCGGCGATCGGCAACGTCTTCGCCTCGCCGCCGCCCGATCCGATCGTCGCTTGCGCCAAGGCGGTGGATGGTGGAACCGGCGTGCTGTTCATGTACGGCAACTATGCCGGCGACGTGATGAACTTCGACATGGCGGCCGAGATCCTCGCCATGGACGACATCGAGGTCCGCACCGTCCTGACGACGGACGATGTCGCCTCGGCGCCAGCCGACCAGATCGGCAAACGTCGGGGCGTCGCCGGCAACGTCTTCATCTTCAAGGCGGCAGGTGCTGCCTGCGATCTCATGTATTCCTTCAACGATGTCGAACGCGTCGCGCGTCGTGCCAATGCGCGAACCTACACCATGGGTGTCGCGCTATCGCCTTGCTCGCTGCCCCAGACGTTGCGGCCGAATTTCGAGATCGGCGATGGCGAAATGGAGATCGGGATGGGAATCCACGGCGAACCCGGCGTCGCCCGTGGTCCGCTTAAGACAGCCGATGAGGTCACCGACGACCTGATGGACAGAATCCTCCTCGAAATGAACGCTGGTCGCGGCGATCGCGTAGCGGTGCTCGTCAACTCGCTCGGTTCAACGCCCTTGATGGAACTCTACATCATGATGCGCCGCGTGAAATCGCGGCTGGACGACGCCGGGCTTGTCATCCACACCTCGCTCGTCGGTAACTACTGCACGTCGCTGGAAATGGCCGGCGCGTCGGTGAGCATCATGCACCTAGACGAGGAGCTACAGCAACTGGTCGATCACCCCTGCGATTGCGCGATGTTTCATAGGTAACCACCAATGGCCATAACCACCAATGACCTGCAGCGTCTGTTTGCAATCATTGCCGAGGAAATGACGAAGAACCGCGATTATCTTTGCGAGCTGGACGGCGCGATCGGAGATGGAGACCATGGCATCGCCATGGATACCGGATGCCAGGCAGCCGCCGCCTCGGTTGCAGCCCTGGATGCATCGCTCGCGGAACCAACGACGGTGTTCAACACTGCGGCAAAGGCGTTTCTAAACGCCGTCGGCGCCTCGTCCGGCCCGCTCTACGCGACCGCCTTCATGCGCGCCGGCGCAGTGGCCAAAGGCAGGCGAGAACTGAGCGACGACGACTTTGTCGATATCTTCAAGGCGATGGCCCAGGGAATAGAGGCTCGCGGCAAGGCCGAGCTCGGCGAAAAGACGATGCTGGACGCATGGAAGCCCGCCGCCGACGCGGCTGAAGCGGCCAGACGAAACGGTGCCTCCCTCGCTTCAACCATGGCCGCCGCCGCCGCGGCGGCCCGTCTAGGGTGCGAAGCAACGAGCAACATGATCGCCGCCAAGGGCCGCGCTTCGCGTCTGGGATACCGGGCTTTGGGGCACCTAGATCCCGGTGCTGTCTCTACGACCCTCATGATCGATGCGATCGAACGGTTCTGTCGGCATCGCTGAACCGCGGAGCCGAAAATCCCGGTGATCCAATCCACGGTGAATACGGGTGCGCCGGGATTGCGACGCCAGCGAAGAACAAGCGAGAATATTTCGATCCAACCGTACCGAAATGACCGAGGTTGACCTTTTAGCCGCGCAGCAACGCCGTTACGCAACGAAAGCCGCTCCCTGATTTCCCCGGAGCGGCTCATTCTTTAGCCTCGCTCTGCGAGGCATTTTTTGTTGGGCGCAGCACTGGCAAAGAGAACTGTTGCCAGCGCTCGCGCCCTATCTAGGCCTTTGCCGCGACCGCGTCCTCTTCAGCAAAGATCGGGCTTTCCGGGAGCGTGCTGCCACCATCGACAACAATCGTCTGACCGGTGATGTAGCCCGCGAGATCGCTGGCCAAAAAGAGCATGGCGTGGGCAATGTCTTGCGGTGCCCCGAGCCGTCCCATCGGCACATACTTCGCCATCATCTTCTGCCCCGCTTCATCGGCAAGAAGGTCCATGGCCGGGGTCCTGATAAACCCGGGCTCAACGCCGTTCACCGTGATGTCGTCGCGCGCCAGTTCGATGGCGGCGGTGCGAATAAAGCCGTTGAGCCCGCTCTTGCCCGCCGCGTAGTAGGACGTGCCCGGCATCGCAACCCTCGGCCCCGTAACCGAAGAGGTGAAAAGCAGCCGCCCGCCGCCCTGTTGGCGCATATGCGGAATGGCGGCCTTCGAGAGGCGGAAAGCGGCCTTCAGGTTGACGCTCAGGGATTCCTCCAGTTGCTTCTCGTCGAGATCCTCGACCAGCCCGCCGACGAAAGACGCCGCATTGTGGACGATGATATCGAGCCGCCCGGAGCGCGCGACGGTCGCAGCGATGGCGTCGCTGATTTGATCGGCGTGGCCGACATCCACAACCCGAAGGGCCGCGTTGCCTCCCGTGGCCAGGATCTCGTCACGAACGGCACTTCCGTGACTTTCGTTTCGCTCGGCGATGACGACGCTGGCACCCGCGGCTGCGAAGATTTTGGCGATGGTCGCGCCTATGCCCTGCCCGGATCCGGTGATAAATGCGGTTTTACCCGCCAAGCTTAGTTCAATCATTTTCAGTTTCCCTGAGATTCTGTCGGCGGTGGCGCAGCGAGACTGGCCTCATCCTAGATTATGCGTAGCGGTAGGAACGGCGTAAAGACACCTGAAGCTGCCTTTGACATAGCAGGGCTTCTTGATCGGGCTTCAGGCATCTGTCAGGTAGCTGTGGCATGTAACCTTGTTTGAGACGAGCCCCACGCATAAGTCAGTGGGGAATTCCAGATTGTTGCCGAGACTTAAATATGCTTGCTAATTTTGCCCCGACTGCGCCAATCAAGCTAGTCGTATGGGATATGGACGACACGTTCTGGAACGGAACCTTATCCGAAGGCAGCGTCACGCTCGTCGACCGAAACATCGAAATCGTGAAAACCTTGGCCGATCGCGGCATTATGTCGTCGATCGCCTCGAAGAACGAGTTCGAGCCCGTCAAGCAGGTGCTCGCCGGCGCCGGGCTCTGGGACTATTTCATCTTCCCGCATATTTCGTGGAACCCCAAGGGTGGGTCGATCGCCAGCATCGTCGAGCAAGCCAATCTGCGGCCGGAGAACGTGCTGTTCATCGACGACAATTCCATCAATATCGAGGAGATTCGCTTTCGCTTCCCGACGATGATGGTCGCCTATCCCTGGGACGTTCTGCCGGTGCTCTTGGAGTTGAAGCAGACTGCCGGCAAGGATGACCGCGCCCATTCCCGCCTGAAACAATACCAGCAACTAGAGAAGAAGGTTTCCGACCAAAGCCAAACAGCGCTGAGCAACGAGGACTTCCTTCGTCAATGCGACATCAAGGTCAGGTTAGAGTTCGACGTCGATCAACATGCCGACCGGATCATCGAACTCATAAACCGGTCGAATCAGTTGAATTTCACCAAGGTTCGGGTCGAGACCAGCGAAGCTGTCGCGAAGTTCAAGCGGAATCTGCAACGCCATGACGTCTTTTCGGCGGCCATCTTCGCGAGCGACCGCTACGGCAATCACGGCCTCGTCGGCTTCTATATGCAGCGCAAGACCGAGCGCGTTAACAAGCTACTGCACTACGTCTGGTCGTGTCGGATGATGAATGCCGGGCTGGAGCAATATGTCTACGAGCGATTGGGCGAGCCCAGCATCGAGGTCGTCGGACCGGTCTCGAACCCGATCAAGACTTTCGACAAGATCGACTGGGTGAAGGAAATTCAGGCCAGCGAGGAGGATGCGACGGCGGCTGACGCGCCTCGGCTGCTGCTGATCGGCAGTTGCGATCTCACAGCCGTCGCCAGCTACTGCAGCCCGAACCGCGTCGAGTATGTCAATGGCGTCAAGAACGGCATCATGACCCGCTACGACGATTTCGGCTTCATCCTTGGCGACGGCGCAAAGGTCAAGGCCTCGGAGGCGCTGGAGAAGATCCCGAGCTGGGATAAGGCGGACTTCGAATCCTTCCATGAACGGCTCGCCGCCAGCGATATATTGATCGTCTCATTGTCGGCGGCGATGAAAGGGGCACACCTGTTGACCGACGACGGCGTCGTGGTGCGCGTGCACCCGGAAGGGCTCGGCAGCTATATGGACGCCAATCCCTGGGCCGATTTTCTCAAGGGCACCAAGTTGTACGAAGCCAGCGCGCGGCAGCGGGCGGATCTGCTGAAGCGATCGCTGGATTTCCTGGAAGCCTCCGCGGGAGAAGCCAAGCACAAGTTCCTGCTCGGCGCCAACACGCGCGACGTCAACGGGGCGCTATCGCGGGAAAATTACGAACTCTTGACCCTCTACAACGAGGCCTGCGCCGCGTTTTGCGAGGCGAATGCCAATTGGCGGTTCGTTTCGATCAACGACGTGGTTGCCTACGACAAATTGATCGACGACCGCCACTATACGCGGATCGGTTACTTCGATATCGCCAACTACATCAACGAGAAAATTCGTGGTGCCGAAATGGTGGCGCAGCAGCGAAAGTCGGCGGAACCGGTCGGCACGAACCTCGTGGACATGATCCGCTCGGGCCGGATGGTGAGCCGCCTCCATCTCTTCGGCACCAAGAAAGGCGCGCTGTCGCATCTGAAGCGCGTCATCAAGCTCACGCCGCTGTCCGGCGTCTACCGCAGAACATTCTTCAAGCAGAAAAAGAACTCGCTCGTCGCCTGACGTGGCGGCGAGGCCAGTCTAAGGTAGTTCTCGACCGCTAGCATTGGTCAGTACCGGGAAGCTGGCAGGCCCATGGCCTGCTCGCCGGCACGTGCTCCAACGTTCATCCGGTCGCCGACCGGGTACTGCTTCTTTGGGTCGTTGCCCGCTCCTCAGGCACAGCATCGAGCCATGCATCGAGACTTGATGCGGCAGCACAGGTTTGCTTGACGATCACCGGCACCATGTCGATATCGGGCAAGCTGCCGAGGCCGAGCGGCCCCATGGCGAACAACCCTTGAAAGCCCTGAGCGCCGGTCGCCCGGCCTGACCGGTCGACAACGATGCCGACATCGAGCTCGTCACGTCTTGCGAGTCCCGCGAGAATAGTTGAGCGCAAGACCGGGGAGTCGATGTCAGTCGAACGGAACCGGCAGTCGATCGTGAGGTCTGCTGGCAGGACCTCAAAGCCGGTGAGCGTTGAAATCAGCACACCATTCGTTGCGATGCGTTCCACCTTGGCCTTTCGCACGGTAATGGCACCTTCGCTTATCGCTGCGTGCAGCCGCTGATGGTGTTCGGGGGGCAGACGATTGCGGTGGTGGCTCTCATAGATCGGCCTGAGATGACGTTTGAAGCGGCTGCGCTCCTCGGGGCTCAGGCCTTGCCACAAATCATGCGCACGCAGACGAAAGCCGTTCATGATGCCCTGCCAACCAGTCCCTTCGACTTCGGCTAGATTGGCCGCGGCACGAAGCGATCGAAACGCGCCAAGAAGGGTCGCCGGCAAGGGACCGTCGGGCGTGCGCGAGCCGGCAGCGGCACGCGTATGCGGTTGCGGCAGAAATCGGGATGAGGAGATCAGGGTCACATGAGTGGCCTCGCCATCCGTCAGCAACTTGAGAGCGCGGTTAACGGCGCGAACACCGCCGCCCGCCACGATCGCATTCTGAACGGGTCTGGGCGCCGACGTAACATCGGTCCGCTCACCGAGACCAAAACCGGTCGCGAGAAACACAGCGTCGAACCGCAGGTTCTCCTCCGAGCCGAAAAAGACAGAAATGCCGCCGGACGGATGCTTATCCACGGCCGTCACGCCCCGAGGGCACATTTGCACGACCACGTCGGTCCGGCCGCTGAGCGCCGCTGAAAACCGCTGATACACGTAGTCACTGAACACTTCCCCTGGGACGAAGGCGTCGTCGAGGTCGACGGCGGCCGGATCCTGGCGCCAGAAATCTTCCCCCTCGAGCCATAGTCTGAAATCCTCCTTAACGGCAGGATCGACCGAAAGATCCCGAACGCGGCTGTTGAGCAAGGTCGTTGCCGAATGCCTGAGGCCTTCGCTGACATCGATCTTCGGCCGCGGATCAAACATCACCAAATGAAAGGGCCGTGTTATCCCTTTCAATAGCGCAATCGCCGTCACAATCCCTGTAAAGCCGCGGCCGACGATTGCGATCTTTGGAAGTTCGTCTCGCACCTGTGCCCGAGATCGGTCGGAAGAAAGAGGGGAGTTAAGCGTCATGCATCAGCTCCTTTTCTGGGTTGGCCAGGCGCATCGCGATCGGCCCGCCATCATTCTCTCGGCAGCTTTATTCCCTACTAAAGTTATAGAATACCCTCTCGAAGGCAAGGCACTTTTTTTTCTAACTGTTGCTAGCCTGTGGGCGCAGACACGAACGGCGGCACATCGCACATTGCGCCGATCCCGCGTTCGCCCCCGTCTAGGCGGCTATCGCGCCCGCGCGAATTGTCTTCGGCCCGAGCGTCCTGGAGGCGTCTTGGTTGTCGATCGGCCCTGCATTTCGAGACGGGGTCGTTGATCCGGCGCTACGGTCTGTCGCCGCGAAGATGGCGCTCGAGGAAAGGCAGATTATCCTGCCCCCAATAAACCTCGCCGTCGTAGACATAAGTGGGAAATCCGAAAACGCCGCTTTCACGCGCATGGACGCGGTCCGCGGACCATTTGCTTTGAACGTCTTCGTCGGCCTGCCGCCTCAGAAGCGCCGCGCCATCGAAACCCGCGGCGTTGACGATCGCACTACGTACCTCGGGCTTCCCGATGTCCTCTCCTTCACTCCAGAAGGCGTGCTGAAGGACGCGAGTGACGCCGATCCAGTCCTGATTGTCGAGATAGGCCGCAATCGAGAAGAGCGACGCCGGCGTCGGATCGCTGAGCGCAGGGCGATTGTCGAGCAGGAGTTCCTTGCCCCGCACGCGCGCCCAGCGTTTGAGATCCCGGGTCCAGTAGGCGCGGCGAATTTCCGGACGGTTGCGCGAGAAGATACCGCCGTTCTCTTCGACGACCGTCGTCAGGTAAGGCTTGATGACAACATCATTGTTCGCCGCGAGTTCGGCAAAGGCGTCGAGGCCGATATACGACCAGGGCGAACCGATCGAAAAGAAGTATTCTACCAGTTTTGTCACAGACGAAGATCCCCTTGAGATGGTTACGATCGATGGTGCTATCACGTTTGCCCTGTCGGCGCCGTCAGATAACGCTCGCCCGTATCCGGCAGAACGGCAACGATAACCTTGCCGGCGTTCTCCGGTCGGCCAGCAAGCGCGGTCGCAGCCCAAAGTACCGCACCCGATGACGTGCCTGCGAATATCCCCTCCTCCCGCACCAACGCCTCCGCCGTTTTCCGTGCCTCGGCGGTGTTGAGGGCAATCACCTCATCGGCGATTGTCGTATCGAAGTTTCGCGGCAGTTGCTCGGGCGCGACATCGGTGACCTTATGAACTCCGTCGATCTCGTCCGGGTAGGGTTTTTCCTCGGTCGGCAGGGATTCCGCCGCCGGCTCGGCGATCACCACCTTGAGACCGGCCTTCTGCGATTTCAGAAACCGGCCGGCACCCGATATCGTCCCACCCGTTCCGACCGCCCCTACGAATATATCGATCGCGCCATCGGTGTCGCGCCAGATCTCCGGACCCGTGGTTTCGAAATGGGTCCGCGGATTTGCCGGGTTGGCGAGCTGATCGGTGAAAAAGGCAGTCGGGTTTTCCTGTTGGACGCGGGCCGTTATTTTTTCCAGCGCCTCCGGATCGAGGAAGAACTCGTTCTTCACCTTGACGACCTCAGCGCCGTAAAGACTGAGAAGTTTGATCTTGTCCTGGCTGATATTGTCGCTGAGGTAGAATTTCGTGCGATAGCCCCTGGCGGCGGCAACCGCCGCGAGCCCGATGCCGGTGTTGCCGCTCGTGACATCGACCAGCAGATCGCCGCGTCGGATCTTTCCGTCCTCCTCGGCGCGCTTGATGATGCCCCAGGCGATGCGGTCCTTGATGCTGCCGGCTGGGTTGAAATATTCAATCTTGGCGAGGATGCGAGCGTTGAGGTTCCTGTTTCTTCTGTAGTTATGGAGTTCGAGAAGCGGCGTGTTGCCGATCAGCTCCGAAAGGCTGTCATATATTCTGGCCACTGTGGCGCTCCTGCTCTTCAATACCATGAAACCTCGGCTGAAAGCCCGCCAACGACGTCGCGGACGGCAGGCTCCATCCCAATTCCGGGGCAATCTTGGTCACGAAATCGTGGATGATCTGGCGATACTCCTCGTCCTCGAACTCATAGGGAAGCTCCAGGCGCAACTCGCTGACATCAGGAAGAATCGGATCCGCGAAGAGCTGCTCCAGAATATCGTCCGAGGTGCCGACGATATCTCGGGCAAAGAGAGTGCGGCGCTCGCCTTGCGGCGAGAGCGTGCGCTCATGGCGACCGGCAGCGTATTCGGCATAGCGTTTACGGGTAGTCGCGTCGGCGCTGTCGAACGGCACGATGACGCGACCAAGTGCCACCCGCCGCTCCGCCCCGCCGCTTTGACGATAGGTCTCAAGCTGGCGGGATTGCGCGATGAAGAAATCGTCAGTCCCCTCGCCCGTCGTAACGTTTCCGATCAAGAGATTGAAGCCGTTGCGTCCTGCCCATCCGGCGGAACGCAACGAGCCGCCGCCATACCAGATGCGATCGATCAGGCCCTTCGCGTAGGGCTGCAGACGCGGGCGCCGGGGCCCGAACGGCGTCTTGATGAAGGTGTCCTCGTCACCGAGAAAGGTGCCGCGGAGATTGTCGGCAAAACGAAGCACGCGCTCGTGCGAGAAGTCGAGCGCCTCCCAATCGCCGTCGAAGGCGAGCGGGCCGATCAGATCGGCATGCAGCGGACGGCCGGCACTCAAGCCCACATTCAATCGGCCGCGCGACAGCACATCGACCGTCGAAAGGTCTTCCGCCAGCCGATAAGGGCTTTCGTAGCCGATAGGAATGACGGCGGTGCCGAGTTGAATGCGGCTTGTTCGTTGGGTTGCGGCTGCGAGAAAGGCAGTCGCCGACGAGATGCCCGGCTCCAGATGCCGCTGCCGCGCCCAGGCACTGTTGAAGCCGAGCTGCTCGCCATAGGCCAGCAGCCGCAGCGTCTTTTCCAGCCCGGAAAGCGGATCATCGGCTGAATAATTGCCGGGTGTAAGGAAGCCGATATGGCCGATGGCAACGGGTCTGCCGCTCATTGTCTCACCACCTTCAATATTTCGGGAGGCCGGGCGGATTGGTCTCCGACTTCGGCAGGAAAACGGGCCGGCGGCACGGTGGCGCGCCGACCCCGTCGACGTCAGCTACGAGCCGCTCTTCGGCAGACCGGCCGGGTTGGTCTTTGCCTGGTCGACGGCCTCTGCCTCGACGCTCCAGCGCTTCAGAACCTCACCATACTTGCCGCTCTTGATAAGATCATTGAGAGCGACGGTGATCGCATCGGCAAGGCCGGCACCCTTCTTCGTGGTTACGGCGATATCGGCCGTCAGCGGCCAGCCGCCGGAAACGACGCCGACGAGCTTGGTGTTGCCCTTGATCGAAGCACTGTAGGCCTGCGTCGCATTCGGATTGAACTCGACATCCGCGCGGCCGGACTGCAACGCCAGATCGCTCGCCGCGCGGTCATCGTAATATTGCACCTCGATCGGCTTCAGTCCGGCGGCAACGTTCTGGCGATCCCATTCCAGAATGATCTTTTCCTGATTGGTGCCAGCGCCGGTGATGACCTTCAGGCCGGCCACGTCCTTTGGTTCCTTGATCGAGGCAATCTTGCTGTCGGACTTGACGTAGAAGCCGAGTACGTCCCTGCGATAGGTGGAGAAATCGAACTTCTCCTTGCGTTCCTCGGTGACGGTCACGTTGCTGATGACGGCATCATACTTGCCGGAGGAAACGCCGAGCGGCCAGTCGGCCCATGCGACGGAGACGAGGTTCAGTTCGAGACCGAAGGAATCGGCCAGCAACTGAGCAAGATCCGGATCAGCGCCCACCACGGTCGCCGTGTCGGTGGCATAGGTGGCGATCGGCGGATCCCACGCGTTAACTGCTACGGTGAGCTTGCCGGGCGTTACGAATTTGAAGTTCGGCGAGACCGCCTTGATGGCCGTCTCATCCTTTTCGGCGCGCACCCGGTTGGACGTGTCGGGGCTAAGGTTGAATTTCTCAGCCGCCTGGGCAGCGTTGAAGCTTAGCAACGCGAGCACCGCGCCTGCCACCATAAGTTTTGTTTCAGAGTAAAATGTCATTATTCTCTCTCCTTTTCAGCCTCTGGTTGTGGTCGTATTCAGTCCCATCCATCCGCACATCGCGGCTGGCTTTCCGTGTAAGCTTGTCGTTAGAGAACCTTGGCCAGGAATTCGCGTGTTCGCGGGTGCCTTGCCTCGTTGAAAATGAGCGCGGGCGCCCCGATCTCCAGAATGTGGCCGCCCTCCATGAAGACGACGGTATCGGCAACTTCGCGGGCAAATCCGATCTCGTGCGTGACGATCACCAGCGTCGTACCGGTGCGCGCCAGATCCTTGATGACGTCGAGAACCTCGCCGACCAATTCAGGATCGAGCGCCGAGGTCGGCTCGTCGAAAAGCAGGACCTTGGGGCGAAGCGCCAGCGCGCGCGCAATCGCCACGCGCTGCTGCTGGCCGCCCGAGAGCTGGCGCGGATAAGCGTTGATCTTGTCGCTAAGCCCGACGCGCGCCAGCAATTCCTGGCTGAGCCGCACGGCCTCGTCGCGGTTTGTTCCGCGCACCTGGATCGGCGCCTCAATGAGATTTTCGAGCACAGTCAGATGCGGGAAGAGATTGAAGTTCTGAAAAACCATGCCGATATCGGCGCGGCGTTTCAGAACATCTTTCTCCTTCAGTTCAAAGAGCGTGTCGCCCTTCTGCGCATAGCCGACGAATTCGCCGTCGACGGAGATAAAACCGCTATCGACCCGTTCCAGATGATTGATGGTGCGCAGCAGCGTCGACTTGCCGGAACCTGAGGGGCCGAGTATGGCGGTGACGCTGCCCGCCGGTAGGTTGAGCTCGACATTGTCCAGCACCTTCAGTGCGCCGAAGCTTTTCGATATCCCGTGGATGCGCACCGCACCGCCGCTCCTGAACACCGCAGCGTCGCGAAAGCCGTGCTTAAACGCAATATCGGCGGCGACCGGCTCGACCGCGGGCAGCGGACGGCGAAAACCATCGAAGAATGCCTGGAAGGGCAACGGCTTCGGATTGCGTAACGCACCCTTGGAGAAATAGCGCTCGATATAGTGCTGCGCGATCGACAGCACCGTCATGATGACCAGATACCAGACGGTCGCCACCATGAGCAGCGGAATGACCTCCAGGTTGCGGCGATAGATGACCTGGACGGTGTAGAAGAGTTCCGGCAGCGCCAGCACATAGACCATAGAGGTACTCTTGGCCAAGCCGATCAGGTCATTGAAACCGGTTGGCAGGATCGAACGCATGGCCTGCGGAAGCACGATACGAAACACCTGCCGGTGTCGCGGCAGACCGAGGGCGGCCGCTGCCTCGTGCTGACCGTGATCGACGGACAGGATGCCGCCGCGCACGATCTCCGCGAAGAAGGCGGATTGATTGAGCGTGAGACCGAGGAAGGCGGCGGCAAATGGCGTCAGCAGCTGCACGGTCGGATAGTTCAGGAAGACCCTGTCCGTGAAGGGGATGCCGATGGTGATCGTCTCGTAGAGATAGCCGAGATTGTTGAGAACCAGTAGCAGCACGATGACGGGAATGGAGCGCAGCAGCCAAATGTAGCCCCAGGAGAGACCCGCGAGCAGCGGCGACTTCGAGACGCGCGCCAGCGCCAGCGCGGTTCCGAAAATCGAACCTGAGATCGCGGCAAGCGCGGTCAAAAGCAGCGTCCTGCCGAGACCGACGAGCACCGGCTCAGCGAAGAACCATTCGGCAAAGACGCCCCAACCCCAGCGCGGGTTGGTGAAAGTGGAGTAGAGCACGGCGGCGATGACGACGGCGGCGAATATGGTGCCGGCCGTCCGGCCGGGATGGCGCGCCGGCACGATGCGATAGCGGGAATAGTCCTGCCTTGCCTCGCCGGATCTTGTGCCGGGCTCAATTCCCACGAAATCGGTCGTCAATGCCATGCTGCTTCCCCTTGTGAATTCATCGGCCGATGCCTGCCGTCTTCCTCAGACATTTCCCCCTGCAAACCGCAGGCGCGGCTGTTCCGCCTCCTCGTCGATTGCCGGCAGGAGGTGACGGATGTCCTTCTCGAACGGCAGGATCCTGTGGGTTTCAGGATCGACGGTCCTGTCGAAAAGTGCCGTGTAGCCGTAGTTCAAATAGAGGCCGACGGCCTCCGGCTGGCGAAAGCCGGTGGTCAGGAAAATGCGCTCGTAACCCTGTCGCGCCGCCTGGGCCTCCAGTTCGACCAGCACGTGTCGCGCCAATCCCCGTCGGCGCAGGTCCGAGCGGGTCCAGATGCGTTTGAACTCGGCTGTTCGATCGTCGTAGGCCTTGAACGCGCCACCGCCGACGGTTTCGCCGTCGCGGATAAGCAGCAGGAAATTGCCGCTGGGCGGGGCGAAGGCCTCGGGCGGATAGCGATTCAATTCGGCGGCCGCGCCTTCGGCGTTAAAATACGACCCGTAGCGGCTGTCATACTCATGGATAAGTTCGTCGATCAGCGGCTTTGCGAGCGGATCGAGGGGTGTCGTATAGAGGAACGTATCGCTCATATGGTTCGTCACCTGTTGTCATCAGTGAGGAAGGATTCGACGAGACGCACCCAGTAGCGCGCGGCGGGCGCTATGATCGCGTCGTTGAAATTGTAGTGGGCGCTGTGCAGCGGGGCGCTGTCGCCATTGCCGACGAACAGATAGCTGCCGGGATTCGCCTGCAGCATGAAGGCAAAATCCTCGCTCGCCGTTCGCGGTCGAAAATCCTTCTCGACCGCGGCAGCACCGAGCGCGTCGACGGCGACTTTGCAAGCGAAGGCCGTTTCGTCGGCGTGATTTATCAGCGCCGGGAATCCAAGCCGATAGTTCACGTCCGCGACGGCGCCGAAACTTTCCGCCTGCGCCCGCGCCAGCGCCGGAATGCGATCCTCGAGCTGTCGACGCACGCCTTCATTGAATGCGCGCATCGTCAGCTTCAGCTCGACGCTTTCCGGTATGACATTCGAGGCGGAGCCCGCATGGATGGAGCCGACCGTGACCACGGCCATGTCCTGCGGATCGACATTGCGGGAGACCACGCTTTGCAGCGCCGTGATGAAAGATGCCGAAGCAAGAACGGGATCGACGGCGCGATGTGGCTCTGCTCCGTGACCACCCTTGCCGATGATCTTGATCACCGCCTGATCGACTGAAGCCATGGCGGCGCCGGCAACGAAGCCGAACTGTCCCGCCGGAACGCCCGGCCAATTGTGCAGCCCGAAGACCGCATCGACGGGGAACTGGTCGAAGAGGCCCTCTGAAATCATCTTGCGGGCGCCAGCGCCGATTTCTTCCGCCGGCTGGAAAATCAGCCGCAGCGTGCCGTTGAAATTGCTGCTTTCTGCCAGATAGCGCGCAGCCGCGAGCAGGATCGAGGTATGCCCGTCGTGACCGCAGGCATGCATGACGCCCGGATTGTTGCTGGCATAGTCGAGTTCGTTTGCCTCCTCGACGGGCAGCGCGTCCATGTCGGCGCGGATGCCCACCCGCTTGACCCCATTTCCGCGCCTGAGGGTGGCGACGATGCCGGTTCCGGCAATGCCCGTCGCCACCTCATAGCCCCAGGAGGCAAGGTGCGATGCCACAAGTTTGCTGGTCCGGCGCTCCTGAAAGGCAAGCTCCGGATACTGATGGAGGTCTTGCCGGAATGCGATGATCTCGTCGAGGTAGGCGGCAATACCCCGCTCGACCGGATCGTTGCTATGTGGCGCGTTTATCATGACGTTCATGGCCGTTCAGACAGCACTCAGGCGCCGACTGCCTTTCCATGTTCATGACCGCTGTCGCCGGCCGTATGGCGGCTTTCACGGAAGGGCAGCCCAAGATGATCCCGCAGCGTTTCACCATTGAGCACCGGGTCGAAATAGCCGCGCTTTTCGAGGATCGGCAGGACATCGCTGGCAAAGTCCTCGAAGCCTTCGGCGATCACCGGGAAGCCGAGGATGAAGCCGTCAGCGGCCCCGCCATCCACCCAGCGGATGATCTCGTCGGCGATATGATCCGGCGTGCCGATAAAGGCAGTCCTCGGCGTAGCGACGTCGAGCGCGATTTGACGAAGCGTCAGGCCCTTGTCGCGCGCCGTGGCCTTGATGCGGTCGGTGGTCGCTCGGAAGTTGTTGCGGCCGATATCGCCGATATCAGGGAAAGCCTCGTCGAGCGGATAGACGCTGAAATCGTGGTGGTCGAAGAAGCGGCCGAGATAGAGCAGCGCTTCCTCTACCGTGACCAGCTCTCGGATCGCCTGATACTTTGCTTCAGCTTCCTGCGCGGTCGCGCCGACGATCGGGCCGATACCGGGATAGATGCCTACTTCGGCGGTTGAGCGCCCGTGCGCGATCACGCTGTCTTTCAGCTGCCGGTAGAAGGCCCGTGCCTCCTCGAACGGACCGCCGTTCGTGAAGACGGCATCGGCGTGCTTGCCGGCAAGGCGGATGCCAGAATCGGAGGCGCCCGCCTGGAAGACCACCGGCTGCCCCTGCTTCGAGCGGCCGATGTTCAGCGGCCCCTCGATGCGGAAGAAACGGCCCTTGTGGTTCAGGCGATGCATTTTCGCCTTGTCGACAAAGACGCCCGTCTCGCGGTTGCGGACGAAAGCGTCGTCATCCCAGGAATCCCAGAGGCCCTTGACGGCATCGATATACTCCTCGGCGATTTCGTAGCGCAGCTCATGTTCGGGATGTTCGCGGCTGTAGTTGCGCCCGGATCCCTCGAGCGGCGACGTAACCGCGTTCCATCCGGCCCGACCGCCGCTGATGAGGTCTATCGAGGCGAACTGGCGGGCAACCGTGAACGGGTCGCTATAGGAAGTGGAGACTGTGCCGACGAGGCCGATCTTTGAGGTGGAAGCCGCAAGCGCCGACAGCACCGTCAGGGGCTCGAAGCGGTTGAGAAAATGCGGGATCGACTGCTCGTTGATGTAGAGACCGTCGGCGACGAAGGCAAAAGCGATGCCGGCCTCCTCGGCCTTTCGGGCAGTCTCGACGAAGAAGTCGAAGTTGACGCTCGCATCGGCAGGGCCGCTTGGATGCTTCCAGGCGTTCATATGCCCGCCAGGCCCTTGCAGCATGATGCCGAAGGTAACGTGTCTTTGTGCCATGGGATCAATCCTTAAAAACGATCAGGCGACGAGGGAAAGCCGCTCGTTGGCGAGCAGTTCGATGGAGGAGAGGCGTTCAGCCGCTGACAGCGCCGGAGTGTCGAGCACGAACTCTTTGACGCCGTAGCGGCGATGCAACTCGTCGAGCTCCTTGCGGATCTCGGTCGCTGTGCCATGCAGGACGTTCGGCACCTTCTCCTCGGTGCGGTAGTCGGTGACACCAGCTTGACGGGCGAATTCGGCAGCCTGTTCCTCGCTGCCGACATTGACGCTCTGGCCGTTGGGCAGGAACACCTTGACGATGCGCAGATCGCCCACACGCTCGCGGGCCAGTTCCTCGCTCTCGGCGGCGAAGGCCGCGAGCGCCAAAATCGGGCTCTTGCCGCCGGAGGCGTGCTCATAGGCCTCGAATGTCTTGCGCAGGTTCTCCGGATCGCCGTTGAGATGGCCGGCGAAAACAAGCTCCCAACCCTTCTCCGCCGCAAGCTTGGCGCTCTCGACGCTGGCGCCAAGCAGGAAGCGCTGAGGTGCGGAGGGCGGAAAGGGCGTCGCTTTTGCGCCTTCGTGGTTGGGATCGGCTGCAAGGTAGGTGTTTATGTCTGACAATTGGTCCGCGAAATCCGGCTTCCTCGCCGGATCCACCGCCGCCTGCAAGGCGCGCGTCGAGAGTGGAAAGCCGCCTGGCGCCTTGCCGACACCGAGATCGACGCGCCCAGGTGCTAGGGAGGCGAGAAGATTGAAGGTTTCGGCGACCTTGTACGCGCTGTAGTGCTGCAGCATGACGCCGCCCGAGCCAATGCGGATCTTCGAGGTTCTGGCGAGCAGGTAGGCGATCAGCGCCTCCGGTGCGGAACTCGCCAGATTTGCCATGTCATGGTGTTCGGCGACCCAGAATCGGTGATAACCGAGCTCTTCCGCTCTCACCGCCAGCCGCGTCGTCGTCTGTAGCGCGGCAGCGGCATCCTTCCCGTTTTCGATGGGACTCTTGTCAAGGAGACTGAGGAGGTAGGGCATAACGCTTCATTCCGTCTATATGTAATTCGATATAATCTATAAAATCAGTAGACAAAGCGCTTTATAAGAAATGCCATTCTCATTCGAAGAGGTTGCGGGAAAAAAGCTGCCAGAGGCTGGCCGCGGAATTTACCTTCCTCCGGGACCTTTCCGGAGAGTGCCGCGCATCCGGCAACGCGCGGAGGCGCCTGCTCGGGGCAAAGGTAAAGTTCGCACGCAGTACGATCGTCAGGCGGGACTTTCGTCCAGGCCATGGATCGCCTTAAGTTCGCAGGCGACCAACTTCTGCAGTTGCCACAAATTGCGGTCGCGAATACCCCATTCCTCAAGATGCTTCACGGTGAGGTAAAGATACTCGGCGCAAGACCCCATGTGGCCGCAGGCTCTTGCAAGCACACCCGCCACGGCTTCCAAGGGCAGCTTCCGCAACACGCGCTCACCCCTTGGCCCAGCCCAGAAGACCAGCGCCCGCACCCTGCCCTGCATGGTCTGGATCGAGACCCAGCGAACAGTGGACGCATCCTGCAAGGTGCCGACCTCACGCCGGACCATGCGACGAATCTGGCCCAGGCGGTCATCACCGCTGAGCCTGAAGGCGACGCCATTGCAGCGCCCGCCCCGGTCAAGCGCCATCATCAATCCCGGCTGCGTCCGCGAACCGCGCCAGCTGGTCATCTCCAGACAAAAGGAACGGTGCCAGCCGGTCGCGGTGCCATGGCGAGCTTCGACGGCATCGAAATCCGGCTTCCATATCAATGAACCATACGCGAAGACCCAAAGCGGCTGATCCCCGCATTCGGCAAGAAGACGATGGGACAAAGTCTCCACATCACTGTCCTGGAGAGGTGCTCGATGTGGATCCGGCCCCGGATCAACCTCGGGCCTAAGGCTGCGCGAAACCAGATCCTCCGTCAGAGACATCCTTGAATTGCCGTGCATTGGAAACGATCTCACCGCCTCTCCTTTAGTTCCACCGCAGAACGGCAAACGCGACGGCTTCCATCAGAATACGCCGATCAGGAGAGCAAGGATGAAGGTGAAGGATGAGACGATCGATCCCAGTTCCAGGCAATATGTGACTTTCGAATGGATGTTCCTGGAGCGGAATCCCGGGCTCGGCTGACGAATGTCGAAGGTGAGTGCCATCCTGCAGATCTCCTCAGTACCACTGGCCCGCACCGGAGCCCCAATGATAGCGCTCATAGTCGAGCAAGGAGTCCTCGGCCTCCCCACGCGGCGAAGTCTTTGATCCCTCGCCGGAGTTCCTGTTGGAGAACTCTTTATCAAGCGGTGGCGAAAGGAGCCGATCAAAACGCTCTTTCAAATCACGGATGAAATTCGGCGTCATGCGATCCTCCGTTTACTCTGAAGCTGCTTTCCCTCGCTCTGTCGTCCAACAAGCGGGGACCGAGTCGTGGTAAGGATGGCAGTGCCATCCCTCTCCTTCCGGCAAAAGAAGAAGCATGGTTCATATATTGTCTATAAAATTACTGTATTAAAGAAATAGGCGTCTCCCTTCACGGTGAACAGAGGAAAATCCATCTACGGTCGGTATAGGGAGAGCGTCGAACCTCAGCTGCGCTAGTTGACGCGCAACAAATCAGGGCTCTTTCGTTGCGGCACGTCATCGAGGCGATGCGTCCTTGCTTTCAGCTTCTCGAAGGTGCGGTAGCCGCCTAGCCACCTGCCATAACCACTCGCGACATTGATGTGTCCGCCCAAACCGACATTGCGCAATTCGCTGCCCCAAATGCGGGCGAAAAACGTCAAGCGATCGAGCGGCATATATAAGTCGTTCAAGCTTCCGACGACCACGCTCGGGAACGGCAATCTAGCAGTCGGCATGGCTCCGAACCTTATGCGGCCTGGGTGCAACCTCTCGGTTACCGGCAAATCGCAGGGAGCAACAAGCAACGCGCCCTTTACCCGCGCCGCCGCCGGCCGGCCGGCGAGGTTTGCGATCAGCAGGCAGCCGAGACTGTGGGCAACGATGTAGGCCTCCTCGGCATCCTCGAGCTCGGCCTCCAGCTTCGCGCCCCAGGCACTCAGATCCGGATGATCCCAGTCATGCTGGGCAACGAGACGACTTTCGGGACGATCGTGCAACCAAACGCTCTGCCAGTGCGCCTCTTCTGAGCCAAAGAGGCCTGGCAGTATCAATACTGGCGTCATCATCAATCCTCATAAGATCGTGTTGGCGGATCCCGAAAGCGATGGCGACGGCCACGGACGCCGCTCATTCGGCTGCCTGTAGCGTCGCCTTTCTTGAGGGGACAAAGGTGGCCAGTTCGTCGACGACCGAGCCGATGCGCTCAGACAGAGCCTGCGAGGCGACCCGGTAGTCGACGAAATCACGGTCTGAGGCATAGACCGCCGTCGGCAAGGTGTGCGCCATGAAGAACCCAAACAGCGGCCGCAGTTGGTGTTCGACGATCAAGGCGTGGCGATCTCCACCACCCGTGGCGGCGACGACGATCGGCTTGGAGCGCAGTTCGTTCGGCTCGATAAGATCGATAAGGTGTTTGAACAGGCCAGGATATGACCCTTTGTAGGTCGGCGACCCCACGACCAGGACATCCGCATTGACGATATCGTCGAGAACGGTCCGCGCTTGCTGGTCCAACTCGCTGCGCGACAGGGCCGTCCCCAGGGACGGGCCGACATCCTTGAGGTCGTAGACCTTCGTGGCGAGGCCGTAGCTTTCTGCGGCAAGCCCCGCAATATGCTCAACCAATGCGTAGGTCTTGGACGGACGGTTAAAACTACCGGCGATGCCCACCAAGCGTAGCGACATGTATATATCTCCTTCATTGCTGCATCAAATATTGTCTATAAAATTAGTGAACAAAAGAAATGACGTTCCGTTGTAAGCAGGGAACCGAGAAATTCAGTGCTCCCAGCATCGCAGGCGATCTGATCACCGCTTCGTTTGAGCTTCCGCGATGTCGAAGATCTGTTGGCAGAACGCGGGATCGTCATCTCCCATGAGACCGTCCGGCGCTGGGTAGCTATCTTGGACCAATGATCGGGGCAGGCCTGCGCAAACGTCGGCCTAAGTCGTGCGCTATCTGGCAACTAGACGAGTTTACCTCAGGATTGACGGGCGTATGGTGTATCCGTGGCGTAGCGTCGATGCTGAGGGTGCGGTCTTGGAAGTTCCAGTCCAGACCAGGGGGAACAAGGCGCCGCAATGAAGTTGCTACGCAAGCTGCTGAAGATTTGGTTGCGGGACGCCTAGGAGAGCGACATGGCACTCTTTGCTAAAGGACGGTTGATTGCTGCGGCGGGCGCCCTCGCCCTCTGCCTGCTAGCGTGCGTTGCTCAGGCGGCCTCATGCGGCAAAAGCGCGGCCGGGTTTGAACAATGGAAGGTAGGGTTTGCCGAGACTGCAAAGGCCGCCGGCGTCAAGGGGAAGGGTCTTGCAGCGCTTGCCGGTGCAAAATACGCCGTGGGCACCATCCAGGCCGACCGCTCCGTCAACAAGGCTTTCAGTGGCTCGGTCGACGACTTTATGAGACGACGCGGTGGGTCCGCGATCATTTCCAAGGGCCGTTCGCTAAAGACGGCGAACGCGGCACTCTTCGACAACATCGAGCGTAACTACGGCGTGCCCCCCGGGGTGCTGCTCGCCATCTGGGGTATGGAGACCGGCTTCGGCGCCTCCATGGGCAACCAGAACACTGTTTCGGCTATCGTCACGCTCGCCTACGATTGCCGCCGCCCGCAATTCTTCGCGCCGCATGCCATCGCGGCGCTCAAGCTGGTCGACAGCGGCGCGCTGAGTGCCGGCTCGGTCGGCGCCATGCACGGCGAAATCGGCCAGACCGGGTTCCTGCCCGGGAACGTCATGAGATACGGCGTCGGCAGCAGGAACATGCGCGACAAGAGTACCGCGCTGATGTCCACGGCCAACTTCCTCAGGGCGCACGGCTGGCAGGCCGGCGGGGGATACCAGGGCAACATGGGCGCCATCGCTGGCTGGAACTCCGCAAGTGTCTACCAGCAGGCGATCGCCCGCATCGGCGAGGCGATCGACGGCAGTTAGATTGGGGGCGTACCGGCCTGGAACGCCCGCTCCACCCCTATTGCGCCGCGTCCTGCTCCATGGCCACCTCGGCTCGAAGGCTTTCAATGTCGCGGAAAATCGAGGCGACGGCGAGCGCGCGGCCGCCACGATTGAAGCGGACAAGGCAGTCTTTGCTGGCAACGTCGCCCTCGATCACGACTTCGTCCCATGTCTCGGCATGGCCGACATAGTTGATCGGGACGTCATAGTGCTGGCTCCAGAAGAAAGGCACGGCCGTGAATTTCTCTTGCTGTCCCAAGAGGTTGAGCGCGGCCGTTTGACCCTGACGCTGAGCAACGACCCAATGTTCGACGCGGATATTCTGTCCGGTGTGAGGATCGGGCCAGCGCGCAATGTCGCCGGCAGCGAATATCCTGGGCGCACTGGTTTCGAGATATGCGTTCACCACGACACCGCGATCAACGGTAAGCCCGGCCTTTTCGGCAAGCTCGGTCCGCGGTCGCACACCAATTCCGACAATCACGAGATCCGCCTCGATCGTGCCGCCGCTCTTGAGCTTCACGTGGCTGCCGTCGATGGCGCTCGCAGTGTCCTCAAGATGGAAAATAACACCGTGTTCCGTGTGCAGAGCCTGCAAAAAGTCACCGATCTCAAGACCCAGGATGCGCTCCATGGGGCGCCGTTCAGGCGCCACGACGTGAACTTCGATCTCGCGCGTGCGCAGTGCTGCCGCAACCTCGAGCCCGATGAAACTCGCGCCGATGACGACAATACGGCGGGCGCTCTTGGCCGCCGCGATGATGGCGCGGCAATCGGCGAGCGATCGGAGTGTGTATACGTGCGGCTGGTCGGCACCCGGGATTGAAAGGCGCACCGGCTCGGAACCGGTCGCAAGCAGCAGCCGATCATAGGCCACCCTGCCGCCGTCGGCGATGACAGCTTCCCCGGCCCGTGTGTCGATTGCAGTCACGTTCGTCTTCAAGCGGAGATCGATGCCATTCTTGGCATAAAAGCTCTCCCCGCGCAGCGGCATCCAATCTTCGGGCGCGCTGCCGGCCAAGTAGTCCTTGGATAGGTTTGGCCGGTCGATCGGAGGGGCGTCCTCACTGCTGAGCATGACGATGCTGCCCTCGTAGCGCTCACGCCGCAGCTTTTCCGCTGCCGCAAATCCCGCGGCCCCGCCGCCGATGATTACGATTCTCTTGGGTAAGTCAGGTGTGGACGTGCGCCGCGTTGGCGCCGGCTGTTCGCGCTTGCTGCCCACGAAAATCTTTCCATCGCGCTGCTCGACCGTCCAGCTGGGCAGCGCGCTCAATGCCGGAGCGCGCAAGGCTTCGCCCGTGCGCAAGTCAAAGCAGGCGTGATGCCAGGGACAGCGCACGGTATCTCCAACAACGAGCCCGTCGACGAGCGGACCATGGTAATGCGTGCAATGCGTCCCGACCGCAAACAACTCCGTGGCGCCGCGAACCAGCAGGACCTGGTCTTTTCCGACATGGCCGACAAGCTTGCCGCCATCGGCAAGCTTGTCGAGCGCAACGCCCTCTGTAAGATCGGGGCCGACGGGCTTAGCTTGGTCCTGTGCCATTCTTTACCTCCTCGTATTTGCGTATCGTTGGAAGCGGTAGGTTCATCTCAGGTTAATACTTCGGTCGTGGCCAACGCGCAAAGCGGCCAAGCATGCAGCGCCCGAACCTGTCAAAGGCCATCGCAGCCATTTGATCTGAAGCGGATTGTGCTCACGGCCGGAACGAAGCTGTTTCTCTTCAGGCTATCGCATTGCGCTGTGAAGCACTCTCGGTTCGTCGTCCAAGTTCGCCATGAAGTTCCTCCATGACGAACTATCTAAGTGACGCGCTTGCAACGGCCACCCCAGCGGTCGAGAATTCAGGAGCCGCGAACCATGGTCAAGAACCTCGCCTGCTGAACAGCATCTTCAGAAAAGTCGCCGAGAAACACTATTGTCGATGTAATCGCGCCCTGCTTGCGCACACCTCGCATCGACATGCACAAGTGCTCCGCTTCGATGAGGACAGCGACCCCTTTTGGGGAGAGGTGGTCGGCGAGCGCTCCGGCTATCTGCGCCGTCATGGATTCCTGTGTCTGAAGGCGCCGGGCGAAGATATCCACGACCCTTGCGATTTTTGAAAGTCCTACCACCGCAGCGCCGGGACGGTAGGCGACGTGGGCTCTCCCGATGATTGGCGCCAGATGACACTCGCAGTGAGAATGGAACTGGATGTCCTTCACGAGCACAACGTCGGAATAGCCGGCGACTTCGGAAAAGGTGCGTGCGAGCTCGGTCGCGGGGTCCTGGTGATATCCGGCGAAAAGCTCTTCATAGGATCGAACGACCCGGGCTGGAGTATCGCGCAATCCTTCTCGATCCGGATCGTCACCAGCCCATTGCAGAAGAACGCGGATGGCCGCCTCTGCCTGTTCCCTTGTGACCTCGCTATACGCAGGGTCGTGTTGCGAACCTGGGTTTGTGCCGGAACCAGGTGATTGCAGATTATCCATAAGACGCCTGCTCGTGTTGGGACGGAACGGCAGTAGTAGTCCACCGCCCCGGCCTTGATTTCAGCCTTAAGGTCCGCCTCCCGCATGAAGGTCCGGGCGAGCGGCTGCAAGCTGCCGCAGCATCCATGACTACGCCTGGCCGATGCGACGATAGCGAAAATTGTCCGGGTTGGAAGCAGCGACGTTCTGTGCCTCGGCGATCAGAGCCTCCATTCGGCTATGCAGGGGCGACTTGATGCAGGCAGGGTCGGTCGCGGCCGCATCGCCGGCAATCGCCATTGCCTGGCAACGGCAGCCGCCCCAGTCTATTTCCCGACGCTCGCAGGTCCGGCAAGGTTCCTGCATCCAGTCCTCGCCGCGGAAAGCATTGAAGGCGGGCGAATCCTGCCAGATCTCTGTCAAGCTCCGCTCTCCGAACCGCTCAAAGGAGAGCGACGGAATAGTGCCCGCGGCATGGCATGGCAGGGCCTTGCCGTCCGGGGCGATCATGAAGGCGTCGCGCGCCCACCCGCCCATGCATGGTTTCGGATACACCGCGAAATAGTCAGGCGCGACGAAGTCGATCGTTAGGATCCCCTGCAGCCGCTCCTGCGCCTCCTCGACGATCTCGACCTGGCGTTCCACCGCCTTGCGATCTGGCATCAACGCGTTGCGGTTAAGCAGCGCCCAACCGCCATATTGCACATTGGCGATTTCCAGGCGCTCAGCGCCGAGATCAAGTGCAAGATCGATGAAGTCAGGCACCTCCTCGATGTTGTGGCGGTGGATCGGCGCGTTGATTGTAAGCGGCAGGCCGATCTCCACCACCCGCCTTGCCGTCTCCAGCTTCCGTTCATGGGCGCCGCGATGGTTGCCGATCTTCTCGGTTGTCGCCGCATGTGCACCCTGGATGCTCAACTGCACGTGCTCAAGGCCCGCGTCGCGCAACAGCTCGATCCGCCCTTCGGCGATGCCGACGCCGGCGGTGATAAGATTGGTGTACACGCCTCGCCCTGATAGGCACCGGACGAATTCCTCGAGATCCGGCCGGATCGTCGGTTCGCCGCCGGACAAGTGCACTTGCAGCACACCGAGATCGGCCGCCTCCTCGAACAGCGCCAGCCATTCCTCGGTCGAAAGCTCCTTGTCCGCTTTTAGGAGCTCGAGCGGGTTGGAGCAGTAGACACATTGCAGAGGGCAGCGATGCGTCAATTCAGCCAGCATGCCGATCGGTGGCAGGAGAGCTTCATTCATAGCGTCACCAGAAATCGGTCGGACCATTCTTGCAGGAAAGTCTCGACATCGGGAGCGATATCCTCAGCCGGCGCATCGTATTGCCCGCCAAGTTCGTCGACGATCTCGACGACCGTGTGCCGCCCGTCACACAGTTTCAGGATATCAAGACTGACCTCGTCCGGCCAGAAGACCCGTTCCGGCGATAACAGCGCCCAGGCGCCGCGCACTGGATCGAAATGCAGCCGCGCGTGGCGCTTCAGATGCGGGCGCGATAGGTCCGAGAGGATCGCGCGCTGACGGTCGGCCCTCATGCTACCACCTCCGGAACGAAGGCGCCGGGCGGGATGCGACCACGCTCGCCATAGGCATGGTCGAGCGCGTCCAGCATCGCCCAGAGCACGTCACATTTGAAAACCAGAGCGTCGATGACTGCCTGCTGGGCCTTAGGCTCAGTCGCATGCTTCAGCACATAGGCTAGCGCGAATTCGGAATCCCGAGGCGCCTGCTTCAGCCGAGGCATGAAATAAGCAAGCGTCTCCTCGGTCACGTAGCTGTATCTCGCCAGCATGGCCGGCACGCGCTCCCCGATGATGACGGACGAAAACAGTTCCGTCAGGGAGGAGGCTACCGCTTCCAGCAGCGTTCGGTTCGAACAGAAGGAGATATAGGCGCCAACGGCAAAGCGAGTGCCCGGCAGTGCAAGCCGCTCGCTTTTGACAGCCGCCTCGTCAAGCCCGAGCCCGGTCGCCAGCTTGAGCCAGCGCGAAATGCCGCCGTCCCAGCCCGTGGTGCCATCGTGATCCTCGATGCGCCGGCGCCATTCGGCCCGGAACTCCGGATCCTCGGAGCGAGCGACGATCGTGGCGTCCTTTCGCGGGATCATTGCCTGGTAGCAATAGCGGTTTAACGCCCAGGCCTGGAGTTGTGCCTTTGTCATCTCACCCGCCACCATCCGGTGATGCAGCGGGTGGCGGTCATGGTAGCGCTCCGCCCCGACCTGCCGCAGCACGGCCTCGAGGGACTCGGCCGTCAATCCGTTCCGCGCCGCATCCGCAAACCCACTCATAGGGCGATCTCCATCCCGTCGTAACCGATCTCCCAACCATGAGCTCGTACGGCCGCGGTCTCGGGCGAATATTCGTCAAGGATCGGATTGGTGTTGTTGATATGGACATAGATGCGTCGCTCCGGCGCCACGCCGGCAAGCTGCGCCATGGAGCCTCCGGGGCCGGCGATGTGGAGATGGCCCATCCGGGCGCCGGTTTTTTCGCCGACGCCGGCCTGCCGCATTTCGTCGTCGATATAGACCGTACCGTCGAACAAGAGACAGTCGGATGCAGCGATCCGTTCCTTCAGGTCAGCGTCGATGGCGGCACAACCGGGAACGTAAAGCGCCGAACTCCCGTGCCCCTCCTGCACAATGCGCAGGCCGATCGTATCGCCTTCCCTCGTGCCAAATCCCTCGCCCGCCTTGCGGGCGTCCTCCAGGAAGAGCGCGATCTTGCCCGGAACGGCAAAGGCCTCGACGGAAATTGACGTCGGTCTGCCCTGCCAATCCGTGATCGGGGTGGGGACGCTAAGCGCAAGCTCACGACGCACCACCAGCGCTTCGTCGAGAACATTGAAAATGCTGTTGGCCGCGATTACGTCGAGTACCCGGGCTGTTGCGTAGATGGCGAAGGGGTGCCTTTCACGCAGGCTGAGAAGCCCGGCAATGTGATCGACATCCGCGTTGGTCAGAATGATCGCCCCGATAGGAGAAGCACGCAGTGGCCCGTTGCTTTGAGGCTGCAACTCGGCCGTCGCGGCTATCTGTTCGCGAATATCTGGCGACGCGTTCAAAAGGATCCAGCAGGCATCGTCCGCCGAGACGGCCAGACTGGATTGAGTGCGCGACTTAAAGCCCTCCTCGCCGTTGCGGACGGCGCGGCTCAGCCGATGATTGCAATTCCATTGGGGGAATCCCCCTCCTGCCGCGGAGCCGAGGACCTTCAGACGCATATGCCGACACTTCCTCCCCACGGTAGCCGCCCCATGCGTGCACCGCACGGGGCGGTTCCATGGTCTTTATTTCTTTGCCTTGAGTTCGGCGGAACGGTAGCGTGACATTTCCATTCCGACGCAAACCGTGCACATCGTCGGCTTTTTCCAGGTTTTCTTCATGCGTTACTCCTCCTTTGCTCGCGTCTGAGATCACCATCTGATCCCCTTCCGACCCTCACGCCGATCGGCGCCGGACCGGAAACTCGATAGATCATGCCGCGTCTTCAATCACTTGCGACTATTGATCCAACATCGCTAAAGTATACCACAAAACAGAATTATATTCCAACGCGCATGCCTTCTTTGAACCTTTGTCCTGCTTCAGCACCATTCTTGCCACAACAAAATGCCAAGGATAGCGACGCCGCTATTGGCCGATCTGTTTTCCTGCTTCGTCTATGAGCGGCACTCGATAGTCCGTCAGGATCCGATTGATCTCCGCCTGGTTCTCGCTGATGACCTTGTTCAGTGTGCGCTTCCATTCCTGATCAGAGGGCCGCACGCCCATGGTGATGCGATAGATCATATGGCCGCCCTTCTCCTTCAACAGCGGCACGACGACGAAGGTCGGATCGACCTCACGGGCGTAGTAGCCGGCCATCGGGCCCCAAAGGATCGCAGCATCAATGACGTCGCTCTTCAGATCCTTCAGCATCACTTCGGCCATGGACGGCGCCTCGCGCGTATCCACCATCAGCGGGTAGGTCTTGGCATTGCCGATCAGGTTGGCCCTCGCCATGTTGGAACTCGGAGGGGTTCCCGCGACAATGCCGATCCGCTTGCTTGCAAGCTTCGGATCCTCGATCGTCTCCACCCCGTCGAGGCCGCCGCCTTTCTTGAAGACCAGAACATAGCTCGAGCGATAATAGGCATTGGTGTTCTGCACCAGTTCGTCACCCTGGGCATAGCCCATGATGATGTCGCACCGGTTGGCTCTGAGCGTATTCCGCACGAAGCCCGTCGTCATCGGATACCAGGTATAGGCGACCGACTTGCGACCGGTCTTGGCCGCCACGAACTCGGCGAGCTTGTTTTCGAAGCCTCCGCCGTCCTTGTCGGAAAACGGCATGTCGGATGGGTCGCCACAGACCCGCAATATATCGGGATCCACCAACTCGCCCGACGCGCCGAGGCCAGCACCCTGCGCCAGGATCGCCGTCGGCGTCGCGGCAAGGATGACAGCAACGGCGACTACGTGTCGAAGATGGCCGGCCTTGAGCGGGGGCATAAGCTCAATTCCCCATGCACTGGGTTTCATGGTCCTTGGCGGATTGCGGCTTGTCCGCTTTCTTCGGCGGCCTTCCACGAGGGATTGCGTCGACAGCACGCGCCCGCAGGTAGATGTAGAGATCGTCCATGTAGCAATAGACGTTCTTGTTGTCGCCGAAGGCCGGCATGACGTTTTCCTTGCCAGCGCCGACATTTTTGCGGCCCTCGGCGACGATCGACAGGAACGTGCCGTAATCGATCGTCTTCAGCGAGTCCGCAAGCGCCGGAGCGTAGCTGGATCCCACGCCGTCCGGTCCGTGACAGACGTGACAGTCCGAATGATAGCGGCGGTAGCCGCTGAAGGTGTACCAGTCCACCGTACCGTCGTCCTGGATCTTGAAGGTTGGATTTCCGTCCGCATCGAGAAACTTGCCGTCCTGTTCGGTGACGGCGGCTGCCTTTTGCTTGTCGTCAGCTCCAAGCGCGATACTGGGAGCGATGCCGGAACTCGTGAAACTCATAAGAAGACTGATAGAAGCAACCGAAACGAATTTGCGAACTGACATTCCTACCTCTTTCTGATTTCGCCACGGACACAGCTTTGCTGTCGCGATGCGGCGGTGACAGGTGAGTTGTGGATTTCACAGCGAAATCGAGGGCCCGACCGGGGGTGCCCGAAATCCGGGCCCTCGTTACTTCAACCTGCCTCCTAAATGAGGCGGGCTCGCCTATGGTTCCCGAGAATTAATTCGGAAGACCGAAGACGGTGAGCTGACCACCGAGCGTGGTGAAGTCAGCAAGTGCGGCATAGCCGCCGACGGCGCCCAGCCCCGCAGTACCGACCACTTGAGCTTCGTCGCCCTGCGCGCGGCCTTGGTCGACCGCTCCGTGCCACTTCGCCGCATTGTCCGGCGAGAGCAGCCCGCCCGCAAGGCCGATACCTGCCCAGCCACCGACACCTGAGAGCACGGCGATATATTGCTTGCCCTTATGCTCGAAGGTGTTGATGTTGCCGATGATGCCGGACGGGGTCTTGAACTTGTAGAGTTCCTTGCCGTCCTTATCGACCGCCTTGATGTAGCCTTCCAGCGTTCCGTAGAAGATCACGTCGCCGTCCGTGGACAATGCGCCGGACCATACGGAAAACTGCTCGGGCTTCGACCAGACGATGTCACCCTTGGCAGCATCCCAGGCGATGAAGTTGCCCATGCCACCATGGCTGCCCGGGGCCGGATACATCGACACTGTTGCGCCGACATAGGGCTGACCCGCGGTGTAGCTGACCTTATAAGGCTCGTAGTCCATGCAGACATGGTTGGTCGGCACGTAGAAGAGACCGGTTTTCGGCGAATAGGTCGCCGGTTGCTGGTCCTTGGTGCCGAGCGCCGCTGGGCACACACCCGTCGAGTTGGTGTCCTCGCCGTTCTGCTGGGTCGAATACTTGGCAACGACCTGCGGACGACCATACTCCTTGCTCTTCGGATCCATGACGACTTCCGTCGCCCAGTTCACTGCCGGATCGTACTTCTTGGCTACCAGCAGGTCGCCGGACACCCGGTCGAGCGTATAGGCGAAGCCGTTGCGGTCAAAGTGGACCAGAACGTCGTGCGCCTTGCCGTCGACCTTCATGCCGTCAACAAGGATCATCTCGTTGACGCCGTCGAAGTCCCATTCGTCATGGGGCGTCATTTGGTAGACCCACTTGGCCACGCCGGTGTCGGCGTCTCGGGCGAAGATGGTCATCGACCAGCGATTGTCGCCGGGCCGTTGAACAGGGTTCCACGTGGAGGGGTTGCCTGATCCGTAGTAGATAAGGTTCAGCTTCGGATCATAGGAGTACCAGCCCCAGGTCGCGCCACCGCCCTGCTTCCACTGCTCGCCTTGCCAGGTGTTGAGACCCGAATCGGGGCCGACCGGCTTGCCGAGATGGGTCGTCTTTGCGGGATCGATCAAAGTGTCCTTGTCGGGACCCATCGAATAGGCGCGCCAGGCGATCGAGCCGTCCTTCAGATTGTAGGCAGTGATATGGCCGCGTACGCCATACTCGCCACCCGAAATGCCGATCAGGACCTTGTCCTTGACGACCATCGGCGCGTTGGTTCCACTTTCACCCTTGCCGCCGTCGGTATTGTCGCCGTTCTTCACGGACCAGGCGACCTTACCGGTCTTAGCGTCAAGCGCCGTAACCGTCGTGTCGGCCTGATTGAGGATGATCTTGCCGTCACCGTACGCGACGCCACGGTTGACCGTGTCGCAGCACATGATCGGAATGACGTTGGTGTTCTGCTTGGGCTCGTACTTCCAGACGATCCTGCCGTCATTGTTGAGGTCG
Organism: Rhizobium sp. RAF56; assembly: GCF_052113965.1. NCBI lineage: Bacteria > Pseudomonadati > Pseudomonadota > Alphaproteobacteria > Hyphomicrobiales > Rhizobiaceae > Rhizobium > Rhizobium sp. RAF56. The sequence continues at coordinate 36,436 of NZ_JBFRDU010000017.1, read as the reverse complement.
AGCGCATAGACGATGTTCGGGAACGGCGTATGGACATACATCATGTCGCCGATCACCAGTGGTCCACCCTCATGGCCGCGTAGCACGCCCGTCGAGAACGTCCACTTGACCTGAAGGTTTTTCACATTGTCTTTGGTGATTTGGTTGAGCTTGGAGTAACGGGTGTTTGCATAGTCGCCCGTTGGGATAGCCCAGTTCTTAGAATCGGAAATCAACTTCTGCAAATCGTCGTTGGCAAGCACTCCTCCCGCCAAGGACAAAGTCGCGACGGCTGCCGCGAATGCAACTTTCATCAAGCTTGCACGTACACGCATTTTTATCCTCCCTAAGTTCGCACAGATGACCTGAAATTCGTGGCGTCGCCTGCCTCCTACAGGAGCCCGCGTCATCAGTTCAGCGTATGGGAAGTATTTCCGGCAGCGTGTCACGACCTAAGCCAGGCATGCGGAGGGCACCGTTACCGCCCGCCCGCTTGGCCTACGAAGACTGTCACCACTCCCTTGACGGTAACGTCCTTGAAGCCGGAAACAAACGAACCATAAGAGATAGAATTGTTTTTCGCAAGCACGTTTCCACTTAATATTCGCTGCGGCGCGAGATTAGTATTGTGCAGCGCAGCATTAATATACTAACGGCCTATTCATGGAATACTTGATACACCCTACGCTTCTAAACTATACTCAAACGAAATCTTACATTGCCGAATTCCCGTAAGGCGAGCGAGTTCACCGTAAGGAAAGATCATGGCTGCGTTCACCAGATTTCCGGTCGCGCTAATCGCGGCAGCGGGCATGATGGCAGTTGTTGCGGCTCCGGCGGCAGCAATAACGAGCTATCCGACCAACGTCGTCGCTGAATACGTCTATGCCTGCATGAAGGCTAACGGCGAAAATCGCAGCAGTCTCGACCAATGCTCCTGCTCGATCGACGTCATCGAATCGATCGTTCCCTACGAGCGCTACGAGGCCGCTTCCACCTTCCGGGCGATGGGGCTCGTCCCCGGTGAAAACGGCGCCCTGTTTCGCGAAAGCGCTCCGGCCAAAGCCGCGATCGGCGAACTGAGACGGGCCCAGGCCGAGGCGGACGTGCGCTGCTTCTGAGAGCTGTGTGTCTCCCCTCAACGGGGTCAGACCTGATCGGGAAATTTCTGGCGGAACGAGCGCAGCAAGTCGCTCAGGACTTGCACTTTCCGTGCCTGGCGAGGAATGCGCACCAGAAAGGTGCCAACGACATGCGCGGGTCGCGGCGACATGACGACGATGCGGTCGGCAAGCAGCATCGCCTCTTCCAGATTGTGCGTCACCATCACCACCGTCGTCGGATGCTCGGTCCATATATCCAGAAGCAGGAAGCGAAGCTGCCGTGCCGTCGCTTCGTCCAGCGAGACAAAGGGTTCGTCGAGGATCAGGAGGTCGGGTTCGACAGCGAGCGCCCTTGCGAGCGCCGCGCGGCGCGCGAGGCCCAACGAGAGCTCGCCGGGATAGAAGGCGCGCATGCTTGACAGCCCCAGCGCGTCGAACAGCCAGTCGAGGTTCTTGCCGCGCAACTCCTTTGGTACGGCGAGCCGCACATTTTCTTCGACGGTGCGCCAGGGCAGCAGTACCGGCTCCTGAAACATCATGCCGATACGCGGGGCCTTGCGGCCCGGCAGCCTGATGCTCCCTTGAAACGCATGGTCCAGCCCAAGAATCAGCCGCAGCACCGTCGTCTTGCCACAGCCGGAGGGACCAACCAGGCAGACGAATTCGTTCTGCTCGACCGCGAAGTTGAGGTCGTGCAGGACATCAATGCTGCCGCCCTTGGACGAATTGAAGGCCTTGTGCCGGACGGCGATTTCAAGCCGCGCGTCGGCGCCAGCGGGTTGATGTGTATTCAAGGGGCTGCACCAGAAGGAACTCGATGACAAGCATGACGCATACGAAGGCCAGCGTATAGGCCAGGATGGAGGCTACGTCGAAAAGCTGGAAATAGAGGCTGATCTGGAAACCGACGCCGTTCGACCGGCCGAGAAGCTCGACGACGAGCACGATCTTCCAGATCAGCGAAATGCCGGAGCGGGAGGCGGCTGCCAGATAGGGCTGAAGCTGCGGCAGGAGCACATGACGCAGCCGGGCCAGCACATCGAACCGATACACCTTCGCCACCTCGCCGAAGCGCGGGTCGAGCGCGCGTGCTCCCTCCCTCATCGTGACGATCACGTTCGGGATCTTGTTGAATGCGACCGCGCCGATTGCCGCCGCCTCGTTCAGCCCGAACCAGATATAGGCGAGAACGATTATGACGAGCGCGGGAACGTTGAGCGACAAGATCACCCAGGGGTCGAGGAACCTGTCGGCGCGCGGATGGCTTCCGAGGAAAATGCCGATCGCCGAACCCACGATCATGGCGAGCGCGAAAGCGGCGACGACGCGGCAGAGCGTTATCCCTAGGTGATAGGGGATTTCGCCGTTGCCGATCTCGCGAAACATGACGCGCAGCACGTCGAGCGGCGGCGGGAACGCGCGGCTCGGCCAGATCGTCGCGGCCAATTGCCAAACGAGCGCTAGCACCAGCATAGAGACCAGGACCGTTAACACCGGCGCGAGATTGTAAGCCCACCGGACAAACCTGCGCGCGCGGTTTTCGGATGCCGTGCCGAGAAAGACCGAACTCACCTACCCTCCCTCCAGAACGTTCCAGGCGCCAGTTCCTTTGCAGGGCCGACGAGCCGCTCGCCGCCGACTGCCGCCAGCACCGCGTAGATAGCCGCCGCGTCCTTTTCCGCCTCTTCGCGCGGGCGCTTCGGAATGCCTTCGCGATAACGGTCGCGCATGACCTTTTGTTCGTCCTCTTCCCCGCGGACGAGCGGCGCAAGCGCTGCCCATTCCTCGTCGGAGCGCTCGAGGATGGCCTTGGCTTCCGCGCTGGCCCTTACGAAACCGTCGATAGCGGCTGGATGGGCCTCGGCCCAGGACTGGTGGAAAACAAATCCGAGTGCTGTGATCGGCCCCGAAGCGCCGAGGGCGGCGGCGGCCTCCTGCCCACTCACCAGCCGGCGAAAACCCTTCGCCTCCAGCCGCGCGCCGTAGTTCCAGAAGTCGAGCACCGCGTCGAGTTCGCCCTGCTGCGCCTTTTCCGCAAGCAGGGGCGGTGCGCCGTAGACGATTGTGTTGGCTGCCGCCAGATCCGTGGAATAGGCCTTCGTCGCCATCGCCTGGATCATCAGCCAGTTCTTGTCGAGCGGCCCGCCGGCAACGCCGAGTGTTTTGCCCGCAAGGTCGCCAAGGCTTGCGATCGGCGAGCCGGGCGGCACCATCACGGCACCCACCGCCGTCGAATAGGGCACAAAGGTGAGGTCCATTCCGCTTGCGCGCTGGCGCGAGACCCAAAGCCAGTCGGAAACGATCATGTCGACGGCGCCTGCCATTAATGCGACGTCTGTCGCGTTCTCGTTGGCGAAGGCCTGCACATCCAGGATGATTGCGTATTTCTCATCGAGCTTGTGGCGCCTGATGGTGTCGAGCTCCCAGGCCACCGTGCCAAACTTGAGAACGCCAATACGAACGGTTTCCGCAGCGACCGTCTGCGAGAACAGTAACGCCAGCAGCACCAGCGCGACCGTGAACGACCGGCCTATCGATCCTCCCAAAAAACCGTCCTCCCAAACGCCTTTAGAGTGGTGGCCTCCGTCTTCCCGAAGCGGTCCGACGGCCTTCCAGAACCGCTTTCGACTTCTTCCGGGCCTTTCCTTCGTTGCTCCGGGCCGTCACACGCGCTTCGTCGGATATTCGCACCGCCATCGCACCACCCGCAAATTCGGGTGTTGCTCCGACCATTTCGCAATTTCCGGAGGCGCCTGGAACATGCAAGCTATCAGGTTTCCGGTATCCTCGAATTGAAGATACTCTTCGCGGCATGACGAAGGCGCGTTCGCAAGACAGATAGTCAGTACAAGTTCGATAAGAGGCATGTCGCACCTTCCGGGCGACGGCGCTACGCCGTCGCCGCGCCTGCACGGCCGAGCGGCCGACCGCATACAAATCGCAGCTTCTCCCGGTGCCTGGGAAAATATTGGGTTGAGGGTAGGAGCATCCCGCCGCTGCGTCAATCGCAACTTCTGTGCACCCGTAGCTTCCGGATGGACCACGGTTTGCGCCTTCTGACGCCCGCATCAAAGCCGTTGACTTCCATTCGTCGACAGGTAACTTTTCCAAATGGGCTTCGAAATTGCGCCCGTCGCGAGAATAGTATCGAGGCCCGAAGCGGCAGTGCCGGTGGAGGAATGACGGCACTGCCTTCGTCAAAGGGCACCCTTGGCGAATGAGGAAATATCATGAAATATCCGATGCTTCTGATCGCCGCGTCAGTTGCGGTCTTTTCTGCCTGCGAGGCAATTGCCCAAGAGGGGGATGCCACCGCAGGCGCCACGATCTTCAACAAATGCAAGATTTGTCATAACGCCGACACCGACCAGAACAAGGTCGGCCCATCGCTCAATGGCGTGATCGGGCGCGTGGCCGGCACCCATCCGGGCTTTGCCTACTCGAAGGCGATGACCGACGCGGGCAAAGCGGGCCTCCAGTGGGACGAGGCGACGCTCCGCGACTATCTCCATGACCCGAAGGCCAAAGTGAAGGGCACCAAGATGGCCTTCCCGGGCCTGAAGGACGATGCCCAGATTACCAATCTCCTCGCCTATCTGGAGCAATACTCCAAAAAGCCATGATGGAGGTGGCCGTCGGTTCGCCGACGGCTGTCACTCGTCCGTGGGCTCCCGAAGCTTTCAGCCGCGCGCAAACATGATCTCGCCTTTGCCGAGCACTGCGTTATCGCCGCCGAAGCGGAAGGGTTTCGGCCCGAGCAGCGGCCGGTCAAGGATATTGTCGGCGATCAGATAACGGTCGAACAGGACAGGAAATGCGATTTCGACACGGCCGCATTCGACGAAGGTCGGCGAAAGCTGAGCTGGCCTGCGGGAAAACAATAGCGAGCCGCGCCTCATCAGATGCCCCGGATAGAGTCCGGCGCGGCCAGAAACCACGATCGTGCCGGCGATCATGCCGAGACCGGCATAGTCGCCGCAGCCCTTGAGAAGCGCAAGCACGCCGCGCCGCATTCGCTCGCCGGGACGGTTGCCAGCCTTGCCGCGAACGACGATGACGCCGCCGGCCATGCCATGGACCTCCCCCGCCATCGGGCCGCCGACGCCATCGCCGGCATCGCCGGCAATCTCGATGCGGCCGTTCTTCATACCCGTGCCGGCCTGCACGCCGGCGCTGCCCCCAATCAAGAGCAGGCCGCCGGCCATTCGCCGTCCGGCTCTGGCGCCGACGTCGCCGTCGACGCGGATCCGCCCGATCGTCATCTCGGCACCGAGGAGATCAAATCGCCTGCTGCCTCCCGAAAAAACGATACTGGAGGCATCCGTGCCGGTGACTTTGAATATGTCCCCGACGGCCGCGGGAAACCGGCTAGTCCCGATCGGCAACCTGCCGATCTCGGTCACCGACATGCCGCCTAGCCTGTCCGGAGTGAGGCTGGAGAGATCCAGGCGTTCCGCCGGCTCGGCGCGCAACGTGAAGGTCAGCGGCTTCATGGCAGGAGATCCTTCAGGTGATAGTGGAACTTGCCGAGTTTGCCGCCGTAGTTTCCGGCGCTGACGCGCAATGCGCCACGTTTCGGCCCGAGATCGATGACGGCCTTCAACCCAGCGCGCATGGCGGCCGCTACCGCGTCGCTCGTTTCCCCATCGATGACGATTTCCAAGACCGCGTTGACGTTGGCATCAAGCGCGGTATTGACGACGCCGCGCAGCGTCGGCGCATAGGCGTCGTTGGTCGAGGCAATCACGCCCTTGTACTTGGCACCGATCTTGGAGCCGGACCGCACGATCCCACCCGGAAACGGCATGATGGTACCGGGAACCTTGCCGATCGCCGCGACAACAGATTCGGCCGCCGTGAGCGCCTTTTTCGCGTCTGCCGCCAGCAAGAGCAGGTTACCGCCCCCGACCGCCTCCTTCGTCATGCCCGTTTTAGCTTCGCAGAGGAATTCACCATCCATGACAGGCACGCGCCAATAGTGCCTGCCGCCGAACTTCTTGGAAATCTGCCATCCGTCACCGAAATAACGTATTGACGAGCCGAGATCGAGGGAGAAGCTGCCATCCATTCCCGCGAAGCAGGCGCTGCCTGGCGACGTCAGCACACATTGGCCGAGCCGGGTTTTCAATTGCTTCTGAAGCTCGTCCGTTGAGACCGCGAAGATCATGACGCGGCAACCCGGGCGCCCGTCTGGAGTTTTCGTCGGGGGAAGGTCGACGTCGATCGCCGCCTCGCAGCCGCAGCCGATGACCGAGGTGGCGAAGCCCGTCATGGTGATCGCTGCCTGGCGCGCCCATTTCAGGTTCGGTGCGGTGATAATGATCGCCGTCGCGCGCATGCCGAACGCCTCCGCGAAGGTGTCGTCAATTGCGATGCCATTTCGGATCAACGCCTGCATGCGACCTCCGAGAATGGGTTTGGGCGGGCGATCGCGGAATCCGGGAAGGTGAACCAGTCGAGCGACAGACCGTAACGATCTTCGTGGTAAGCCTGCATGCGCTTGATCATGGCCTTGTCGGCGGGCGGATCGAGGCGCAGCGTCTTTCCCCAGCGATAGTTCGTCACCGCGCCGTTCTCGACGACGAGATCGCCGTCCTTGAACACCAGTGCGGCATCGCGGAACATGGCCTGCAGGTTCGCGCCCTTGCGGTAGACCGCGACGTCGGCAATCGCACCGGCGCCGAGATGGCCGCGATCGGCAAGCCCGAGCAGCTTTGCCGGTGCGCCGCGCGTCATGACCGCGATCTCTTCCATCGTATATTCGCGCGAGATGGAGGAAAGCGTCGTCAGTTCCAGAGCCGTCGCGTCCAGTTCGGCCATCTTCTCCGCGCGGGCATCGCGCCGCATCAGCAGTTCGAATAGTTCAGGATAGGCGGTGAATGGCGCGCCGTTTGGGTGATCGGTCGTAAAGAAGACCCTCCACGGGTCGGTGATGAGTAGAAAAAGCTCCAGCCCCACCGCCCATTGCAGTGAGCCGGAATAGTCCTTGCGGTATTTATAGGGCACTATGCCACCGCCGTTGCCGTCCCCGTCGATGATGATCGACTTGCGGGGATTGGCCGTCTTCATACCGGAAAATTGACGTATCACATCGGACGAGATGGTCACCGTCTGCCCGAACATGACCTGACCGACGTCGATGGTCACGTCCGGGTTGCCGTTGACGAGTTCGGCAAGGCGGGCGGCTTGCGAAGAAAAGCCGCGCTTGCCCTCCGTGCCGTAGCCGTAGAACTGGAGATGCGCGAGGTGAAGCGGTTGGCCCTCCGTCGCTCGAATAGTCTCCTCCGCCGTTACCGCGTTGCCGGCAATGCCGAGGTTGTTGCAATGGACGTGCAGCGGATGGGGAATTCCAAGACGCCCGACGGAGGCCTGCAGCGTCTTGACAATCCTGCGCGAACTGACGCCGTAGGAAGGCACGACATCGTCGAAGGAAAAAGCGCGGACGTTTTCCTTGAAGGCGGCTGCCGCGCCGGCATTGATGACCTTGACGCCGAGCCCCCGCGACATCGACACCGTCCAGGCTACGTAGTCGTCGATCATCGCGGTCGAAGCATTGTCGCGGATCATCGACAGCAGGAAATCGTCGTTGCCGAGGATCGCCAACGTCGCACGATCGATGATCGGAATGTCAGCAAGTTCCAGATGGGTGTGGAGTGCGCTCGACGGCGACATGGCCGGCTCCACCACGGTGGTGAAACCCATCCCTGCATAGAGGCAGCCGGTGCTGAAGGTCGACCATCCGGCATTCGAAAGCGGCGTATGCGCCGGCCGCTCCAGATGAGCGGCATGCTGTTCTGGCAAAAGCAGACGTGCCGTGTTCACGTTGCCGCCACCAATATGGGAATGGATGTCGATGGCGCCCGCAAGCACGTAGCAGTCCGAAACGTCAAAGGTCTTATCGGCCTGCTTCGAGAGCGGCTTTTCGACGATGATGCCGTCCTTGATCCAGACGTCGCCTTTTCCGGCCACAGCATTGACCGGATCCAGGACATCCCCCCCTGCCAGACGGATCAACATGGCACCACATCCTCGCCCGGGAGCGCCCGCCCAAGTTCGGTGACGATTGTCGAAACGCTCGGAAGATTAGAGGCAACCTCGGCCGCGACCGATCGTAGCGTGCCGATCCGGCTTGAATAGACCACGCCGTCATGATCGAGCCCTGCCCGACCGATGCGGATGGCGACCGCGGCGCCGGCGATCGGGCGCTCGCCCCTCGCAAGGGCTATCAGCGGCGGGCCGCGGCGCTCCCGCGGACGAGCATCGTCGCGTTCGGAGACCCAGAGATGCAGGTCCGCCTCTTTTTCGGCGATCATCCGGTCGATGTCGCAAAGCCAGGGGTCGTAGACCGGAGCGCCGGTTGAAAAGCCCGTGCGCGGCGGAAAACCCGTCATCCAGGTCGAGGCCAGCACCATGCCCCATGCGTCGTTGTCAAAGGGCAGAAACAGCGCAGTGGCGCGCTGCGTGCGGTTGAGATCGGTAAGAATGCCTTGCAGCATCGCCAGAGTAGTCGCATCGCCGAGACGCGAGAAAACAAAGACTGGAAAGTTCGCCTTGGCGATCGCGGCCGCGAGAACGTCCATATTCGCGATTTCGCGGGTCGCCCGTCTCGACGCCAGCGCGGCACGAAAGATGCCGAGCACCACATCAATCGGCAAATCGGGTGAACCGGCCTCGACCGCCTTCATCCGCCGCGGCAACGCGCCGTCGGCGGCGCCCTCCCTGCCCCTGATCTGGTACCAGCGACGCGTGCTACGGCGCGGCAGATCCGGCTCCGAGTCGGCAAGCGACAAGATCAGTTCGCCGTGTTCGGCAGGCATCTCGCCGACGAGAACGATCAGGTCCGCGCGGCGCCGCGCTTCGGTCGCGGTGGTAAAGAAGCCGCCAATATCCGTGTGAAGCGCGACCTCGTGAACGAGTTCGCGGCCATTGACGTGATCGTATGTCGCCCCGACGCGCTCAGCCAGCGCAATCAGACTGCGGCATCCATGTACATCCGATTCGAGGGAAAACACCGGGCAGCGGCTCTTGGCCAGAAGCTTTGCCGCCTCCTGGATTGCTGCCTGCAACGGGACCGTTCGCCCTCCGACCCATGCAACCATTACGTTCCGAGACTTTCTGGTGCCGACCCGAATTTAGGCGCTCTTCGCCGAATTTGGAAGTCCGGCTGGCAAAAATTGCGAGTTCAGTCGTCGTATTTCAGATAGGCGAATCGTGGGTCCGCATTCGGCGTTCCCTCCAGCGCACCGCCGTCCGTGCCGGGCTGCCACTGGACAACCTCCTCGATCTTGCGAGCGAGTTCGAAGTCCTTGTCGGTCACGCCCTTGGCGGCATGGTTCATTAGCAAAACCTCTACCCAGGCGTAGGACGCCTTGAGGTCGGGATGGTGCCAGGCGGCTTCCGCAAGATGCCCCACCGTATTGATGAGCATCAACGTCGATTTCCAGCCGGGGGTCTTGTATTTGCGGCGAATCCAACCGTTTTCATAGCGCCAGTGCGGAAGCTCTGCCTTCAGTTTCGAGACGATTTCGTCTTCCGAATAGACGCGTTCGGGCTTGCGTTCCTTCCCTTCTGACATCGTGGATGCTCCTTGCTTCTTCACCGCGGGCGGCCGCCCATACTTGCGCTGTCGATGAAATAGGATAACATAGTTGCAGGGCCCGATTATCCGAAAGTTGAGAAACTGGAAGCGATGTCGGATTCTGTCTCCATTGAATTGCCTGCACGACTGCACCTCGGATTTATGGATATTCCGAAGGACGCCGGCGCGCGTTTCGGCAGTATCGGCCTGCCTCTCGAGGGCATATCGACCAAGCTGGAAATATCGCGGGCGGCCGAAACCAGCGTGCACGGCAGCGAGGGGCGGCGGATCCTCGCCCATCTCACTTCACTCAGCGCTCATCTCGGACTTACCGGGCATCACCGCATCGTCGTACGAGAGACTATCCCGAGCCATGCCGGCCTGGGGTCGGGAACGCAGATTGCCCTTGCCGTCTCGGCGGCCCTGCGCACGCTGCACGCCCTGCCGCTGAATGTGCGCGACGACGCCGTCTTTCTGGGCCGAGGCTCACGCTCGGGGATCGGCATCGCCGCCTTCGACGAAGGCGGGCTCATCTTCGATGCCGGGAAGGCGCGCGAGGACCTAACGCCGACCGTGATCTCGCGCATTCCCTTTCCGAGCCAATGGCGCATCCTCCTCGTCTTCGACGACCGCAGCCAGGGCATTCACGGGGAGGCCGAGATCAAGGCCTTTCGCGCCCTGCCGCCCTTTCCACAATCGAGCTCGGCAGCGATCTGCCGCCGCGTGCTGATGGAGGTCATGCCTGCGGTGATCGCGCCCCATATCGTTACATTCGGCAATGCGGTGAACGCGATCCAGGAAACGCTCGGCGACTATTTCGCCACCGCCCAGGGCGGGCGCTTCACCAGCGCCGCCGTCGGGAAAACGATCGCGAGCCTCGCCGAATGCGGCGCGGTCGGCATCGGACAAAGCTCGTGGGGACCGACGGGCTTTGCCTTCGCCGAATCGCAATCCGCCGCCGAACGGATCGTCTCGGTCGCCGAGCGAGCCGCCGGGACGACGATCCGCATCGTTACTGGTCGCAATCGGGGGGCCAAGATCTCGCTGGCGGCGGCGCCGCAGGTCGAGTTGGAATGCCCGAACCAATATTAGGGGAGGCAAAGACCATGAGTCGCAAGACCATTCTCCACATGCTCACGCCCCTGCGGCAGATGAGCCCGTTCGACGTCAATATGGCGCTCGATGCAGGCTACGACCACGTCGTGCCCTACTGCGACGTCACTCTTTCCGACGTGACGGGCCTCGTTCAGGACGCCGTCTTCTCGCGGCCGCCAGATGTCGGCATTGCCACCGGCGTCTTCATCGCTGGGCGCGATACGGCGCTGGCGCTCGACATGATCGACGCCGCCCGGCACGCGATGGTGCCGCCCTTCGAGATCTCCGTCTTCGCCGATCCCGCAGGCTCTTTCACGACTGCCGCAGCGATGGTCGCCAAGGTTGAAAAGACCCTGGATAAGCTCCACGGCTCCGCCCTTGCCGGCGCGCATGTCGTCGTTTTTGGGGCGACTGGCGTCGTCGGCTATTGCTCGGCCGTGATTGCCGCCAAGGAAGGCGCTGAGGTGACAATCGTCGGCTATGACGGCATCGCTCGGGTCGAGGCGATCGCCAAAGCCATCAAGGAGCGCTTCGGCGTCGCCGTCACGCCAGCCGACGGTTCGACTGAGGAGCGGAAGACGGCGCTGCTTGGCGAAGCGGTGGTGTTGTTAGCCGCCGCTCGGGCAGGTGTGCGGGTAATTTCAGCCGAACAGTTGCGCGGGGCGACCAAACTGCTCGTTGCCGCCGACGTCAACGCTGTGCCGCCGTCGGGCGTCGAAGGTCTTGCAGTCAACGCCAAGGCCGATAAGCTCGGCGGAATGCAGGTGGTGGGCATCGGTGCGCTCTCGATCGGCAATCTCAAGTACAAGGTTCAATCCGGCCTCTTCAAACAGATGATCGGGGCCGAGAAACCGGTTTTCTACGATTTTCAGGATGCCTTTGCCCTTGCCCGCAGTCTCGAAAAATAGCCCCGCGATCCTGATTGTGGCCGTTTCGGGCCGGTCGCTTGCCGCCGCCGCACGCCGCGCCGGCTACCGGCCGCTGGTGGCGGATCTCTTCGGCGATTCCGATACGATTGCACTTGCAGACCGCACCGCGCGGCTCGCCGGCAGCCTGACGGATGGGATCGACAGCGATAAGATCATCGAAATCCTTTCCGACCTGACCCGTGGCGAGGAGCCGGCGACACTCGTCTACGGCTCGGGCTTCGAGCGCCGGCCCGATATCATCGCCACGCTTGCCCAACGCTTTCCGCTTGCCGGAAATAGCGAGGCGACGGTGCGGGTGGTCAAGGATCCGGCTGGCCTGTCAAGACTCTGTCGCGATCTCGGCATCTCTCACCCGGCGGTCGGCTTGCTGCCGCCAGAGGACTGCGAAGGCTGGCTGACCAAGCTTGTTGGTGGTGCCGGAGGGTCACATGTCCGGCCTGTCCGCGGTGCACCCATCGAGGACGGGCGCTACTACCAGCAATTCGTCGCCGGTCGCAACGTTTCGGCCCTGTTTTTGGCACAAGGGGCGCGCGCCCGCATCATCGGCTTCAGCCGGCAATGGTCTTCCCCCACGCCGTCCTCGCCGTTTCGCTATGGCGGCGCGGTACGCTTGATGCGCTTTGACCGAACGAAGAAGGCTCGGATCGCCGCCTGGCTCGACGGGCTGACGCGGGCGACCGGCCTCATTGGCCTCTGCAGCGCCGATTTCATCGACGGACCCGCCGGGCTCCAACTTATAGAGATCAACCCAAGGCCCGGCGCGACGCTTGACATCTTCGACAGCGAGGAGGCGCCGCTTCTCGCCGAACACCTGCGAGCTGTACGCGGACAAAAGACCGCCATCCCCAGCTATCGCGGAGCAGCGGCCTCGGCAATCGCCTATGCACGCCACGCCATTTCTCGGTTTCCCCATATCGACTGGCCGGGCATGACGGCTGACCACCAGACCCCCGGATCATCGCTCGACGCCGACGATCCCGTTTGCACGGTGCTCGCCCGGGCACGGTCCGCCGCTACCGCCGAGCGGGCCGTGAAACGCCGCGTCACAGAAATGGCGGAACATTGGAAGGAGAGTTTCCAATGATGAACGGAAAGGCTTACCTCAACAGAAACGCCCAACGCATCGTCGATGCAATCATCGCCGACGGCGAGCGCTACGGCATAGCCCATAGCCGTGGGGCGCTCGGAGAATTGCTGATCGATGCGGGTGCCGCAAGCCCCGGCGGCATCGAGGTCGGGCTGCGGATGACGGAAATCTGCATGGGCGGCCTCGGCGCCGCCTCTTTGATGCTCGACCAGCAAAACGAAGGCTGGCCGTTGACGGTTCAGGTCCAGTCCTCGCAGCCAGTGCTTGCCTGCCTCGCGAGCCAGTATGCCGGCTGGCGGCTCTCGCATGAGAAGTATTTTGCAATGGGCTCAGGACCGGTGCGCGTGCTTGCCCGGGTGGAGCCGCTGTTCGATCTGATCGCCTATCGCGAGGATGATGCCTCGTCTTCGGTCGTGATTTTGGAAACCGAGAAGCCGCCGCCGCCGGCCATCGTGGAAAATGTGTCGGCCGCGACAGGGCTCAAGCCCGAGGCACTGACCTTCATCTATGCCCCGACCCAGAGCCTTGCCGGCTGCGTGCAGATCGTCGGCCGCTCCCTGGAAGTCGCCCTTCACAAGGCCCACAGCCTGCACTTTCCGCTCGAGGCCATTGTCGACGGCATGGCAAGCGCGCCGCTGCCGGCCCCTCACCCGGATTTCCTGAAAGCCATGGGACGGACAAACGACGCGATCATCTATGGTGGACTGGTGCAGCTCTTCGTGCGCGGCAGCGCCGAGGCGGCACGCGAGCTTGCCGAGCAATTGCCGAGCAACCGGTCACGCGACTATGGCGAGCCCTTCGCCGCGACCTTCAAGAAATTCAAGGGAGACTTCTACGCGATCGATCCGCACCTCTTCAGTCCGGCCGAGGTTATCGTGACCGCCGTCGAGACGGGCGATACTTTCCGCGCCGGCGAGCGCAACAGGCAGATGCTGGAGCAATCACTTGGCTGAACCGATAGTGACGACTGACAGGGTGGTGATCGTTTCCGACAAGCAGGACGGCCAGGTGAAGCAATTGCGGCGTGCATTCCGGCAACGCGGCAGGGAGTGCGTCTTCTGCCCGCTCGCCGACATCGCCTTCGATACGCGCCGCGCCTCGGGCATCGACATTCCGACGCTGGACGGCGTGCTCCCGGCGGGCGTCATCGTCCGCTCCATCTCCGCTGGAACCTTCGAGGCTGTCACGCGCCGCCTGGGCATTCTGCACGCGCTTTCCCATCTTGGCGTGCCCGTCTGGAATTCGGCCAAGGCGATCGAACGCTGCGTCGACAAGTCGACCACGACCTTCTTGCTCGCGAGCGCTGGCGTACCGACACCAGAGACCTTCGCCGTCGAAGGTCCGGGCAATGCGCGGGCGGTGGTCGAACGGGAAGCGGCTCGCGGCCCGCTCGTGCTCAAGCCCCTCTTCGGCTCGCAGGGGCGCGGCATCCGCCTCGTCCGGACTGCCGCAGATCTGCCGGAGCCCGACGAGATGGACAATGTCTATTACCTGCAGCGCCTCGTCGCGCGCGCCGGGCCACCCTACCGCGACTACCGCATCTTCGTCAGCAATGGCGAGGTTCTCGGTATGATGGGCCGCTGCGCCGACGGCTGGATCACCAATATCGCCCGTGGTGCTACGGCCGAGAAAGTCGTTGGGCCGCTGCGGCAAAAGCTGGAGGAGTTGGCGCTCGCCGCCGCTTCTGCGGTAGGCACGGATTTCGCCGGTATCGACATCGTCAGGGGATACGAAGGCAATCTTCTCGTGCTGGAGGTCAACAGCATGCCGGCCTGGACGGGACTGCAATCCGTCGTTCCCGTCCGTATCGCCGAGTGCATCGCCGAGGCCATGGTCGCGCGCCTCGATCCGGCCCGTCGGGAAAGGCCGGCTGCATGACGCCGGCCTGGCGAACGATCAAGGATGCCTATCTCGACGCCTGCCGGGGCGAGGTCGAGGCGTTGAAACCGGGCAACGTCCACCGCTTCGCCGACGGCCACCGCATGACTGCCGATCAGTTCGTCTTAAGCGCCGAGGTTAGCGCACCTGCGATCTCAGAGCCGAATGCGCCGGTCGGCCGGCGCGTTTTCGACGCCGTGGCCGCCACACGGGAAAAAGTCGGGACGAACACCAATCTTGGCATCGTGCTGTTGGCCGCCCCACTCGCCAAGGCTGCCGAAGACGATCGAGCGCATTTGAGAGACGCCCTGCAACGAACCTTGGACAGCATGGATGGGCAGGACGCCAGCGACGTTTTTTCCGCCATCCGACTTGCCAACCCCGGCGGCCTCGGCTCAGCGGAAGCCGGTGACGTCCGCCAGGCACCGATCATCTCGCTGATTGACGCCATGGCGATGGCCGCCGACCGCGACATGATCGCCAGGCAGTATGTCACCTGCTTTGCCGACATATTCGGTAGCGGCCTCACGGCACTAAAGGATGCGGCCGAACGCGGTGAAACTGGCATGTGGCCCACCGTTTTCACCTATCTCCACTTCCTGTCGCACTTTCCCGACAGCCATGTCGGGCGCAAGTACGGCAGCGGAATTTCAGAGAAAATCAGGCAGGAAGCGCAGACGATCGAACGCGAGGTAAGGCATGAAGCGAGCTTATCGCGGCGCCAGGACATGCTTCTAGACTTCGACAGTCGGCTGAAGGCGCAAAACATCAACCCCGGAACCTCGGCCGATCTCACGGTAGCGACGCTATTTATCTCCAATATGAACTTCAGCTTGCATAAGCGCTACGCAGGTGGTTGAATTTGGTCGGCGAAAACTACTCGCTGCTATCTGGCCAACCGACCCGTCCAAGGGTGCTGCGAACAAGGATAGCTGTCCATCGAGCGTCGTGTCTCGAGGTACGGCATCTTTGGGCGAACGCATTTTGGCATACGGTGCAAGGGAGGAATTGGCCGTGGCAAAAATTAGCAAGGTAATGGTTGGTGAGTCTCTCATTGGTGAGGGAAACGAAGTTGCCCATATCGATCTTCTGATCGGACCGCGTGGGAGCGCCGTGGAAACGGCATTCTGTAACGCACTCACGAATAACAAGGACGGTTTCACGTCCCTGCTCGCAGTGATTGCGCCAAATCTGGCATGCAAACCCAATACGATTTTGTTTAACAAGGTTACCATCAAGGGTGCCAAGCAGGCCGTACAGATGTTCGGCCCGGCGCAACACGCGGTGGCTAAGGCTGTCCAGGACAGCGTCGCTGACGGCGTCATACCCGCCGACGAAGCCGACGACATCTTCATCTGCGTCGGCGTCTTCATCCACTGGGAGGCGGAAGACGACGCCAAGATCCAGGACTACAACTACCGGGCAACGAAAGAAGCCATCGAACGAGCAGTCTCTGGCAAGCCAACCGCAGCCGAAGCGACCGCTCAACGAAACTCTGTCAAGCATCCCTTCAGCGCCTAGACACGAGACAACCCCGCACAGAACGCGCCCACTGTTGAACCAGTTGGCCTGCTGCGCCGGTTGTTAGGGCTCTTGGGCTTAAGCAGCGCGCCGTCCTGACACTGGGCGGAGGCGATCAAGATCGGGAGATGCGGCGCTCCACAGGCGTCGGCGGGTGGATTTTTCGAATCCGCCTGCCGTCACCATGTGCCCGGCCGCTCGGAACCGCCTGAGAAAAGGAGATGACGCTCCTTCTCTCAGGGCTCTCCGGTATTGCTCGCAAGGGCGGCTATCTCGTCGCCGCGCAGCGATCCGTTGTGCAGCGCCGTCGCCACCAGGGCGCCGGCGATGCCCATCGCGTCGAGCCGCCTCAGGTCGTCCGCATCGCGGACGCCGCCGGCGGCGATGACCTGGCGGCTTCCGGCAACCGCTTTGATCGCCCGGAGGCGATCGAAGTCGGGCCCCAATCTTGCGCCCACCCTGCCGAGCGTCATCACGATCACTCGAGCTGGCCAGAGAGCAGGCCCCTCCAGGACGGCCGGCGGGCCCATGAACGCGTCCTCGCGAAAGTCGAGCGAAAGGATCAGCCGTGCATGCGCGTTTAGAAGGCGCAGCACCTCGGGGCCTGTCTGGCTCTCCGAACCGAGAACGCATGAAGTCCTTTCGGCGCCGAGCACCCGCTCGACCTCTGCGACGGTGAAGCAGCCTGCATCGAGCCAGACGTCAGCCGGCGGCTGAAGCTGCGACAGGGCTTCAGCCGCAGCGATGGGCGGCGCGCGGCGCTCGATGGCGTCGAGATCCGCCACGTAAAAGCTTCTAAACGGATGGACGCGCCTTAGCCCACTGGCGACGCGTCCCAGCGTTGGCTCGGGGCTCAGCGGCGTTTCGATTGGCTTGTAGCGGTCGCGCATGCCCATCCGCGCATGTACGACCAAGCCGTCTTTGATGTCGAGAACGGGAATGATAAACAAGGATCAACCTCAGCGGATAAGCGATGGCGCACATGAAAGCCGGATTTGCGGGCGAAGAAAAGGGATCCGTCACGGGTTGGGATATCGGCGGCGCCCATCTGAAGATGTCGCGCGCCGAAAACGGTCAAATCATCCTAACAAGAACGATCAGGGCATCGATGTGGCTCGGGCTCGACAAAGTGCGCGACGCGCTCGCCGAACTGCAGCCGCTTCTTGGCATCGACACGACGCACGTCGTCACCATGACCGGCGAGCTTTCGGATGGCTTTACATCGCGTGCGGCCGGTATTCACGCGATACTCGACTTCATCGCGACTGAGTTCGGCGGCAGTGGCGTGCGCGTCTATGCCGGCCGCAGCGGCTTCGTCGACCTTTCCCGCGCCTACGGTCTCGGTTCTGACATCGCTTCGGCCAACTGGCACGCCACGGCGGAACTGAGCGCGATAGTCGCGGGCGAAGGCCTTTTCGTCGACATGGGTTCGACGACGACGGACATTCTCCCTTTCAAGAACGGGCGGCTCTCCAATGCTGGCTATACCGACGCGGAGCGGCTGATGAGCGGCGAACTGGTTTATACCGGCTCCACCCGCTCGGCCTTGATCGGCATCGCCGAAAAGGTGCCGGTGCGCGGCACGATGACGCCGCTGATGAATGAATATTTTGCAAACACAGCCGATCTCGGCCGCATCCTGGGCACGCTGGACGAGGCAGACGACCACTATCCAGCAGCCGACCGCCGCGAGAAATCGCGCACCGGATCGATCGACCGGCTCGCGCGCATGGTCGGCCGTGACGGTGCCGACCTCGAAGAAGCGGAGTGGACCGATATCGCCCGCTGGTTCAGCGAGCACCAATTGCGGATGATCCACGACGCGGCCTTTATGGTCGCCGCCAATGCCAGGCTCGTGGCGGCGGCACCGGTGGTGGGGGCAGGAATCGGACGCCCGCAGATCATGCGGCTCGCCGAGCGCCTGGGGCGACCCTATGTCGATTTCGGCACGCTCATCCCTGCCTCGGACGGGGGGCGCGAGGACGCGAGCAAGGCAGCACCTGCGGCCGCCGTCGCGCTGCTATGGTCGAAACGCCGCTACGCATGAGGCGCTGCCCCTTTGCGCCCGAGGGTCTCTAAAAGGGGCGATCAGGAGGCGGCGCGATGGTCTCTAACCCGTTCCATCAGCCACTCCCAGGCTTGCCGCTCGTCCGGGCCGGCCGTCTTATCGATCGCGATCGTCAGGTAGGCGATCTCCGCATCGATCTTTTCCTTCGGCAGCATGTCTAGCCGGCTCACCAGGATCGCAAGCTCGAGCACCGCAGCCTTCGCGCGGTTGAGACCGGTAAAAGCCGCATGATTGGTCTCGGCGACGACCCGGCAGACGAGGCGTGGGCGAACCTCGTCATCGCGAACGGAGATCACTTCCAGGACGGAATGGGCGAGTGCGGCTTCGAGGCGCGGTACCGGGCATCGATCCACCGGCACCAGCGGCCAGTCCTTTCGCCCCGTGAGGCAACCAGCGAAGATCCGCATGTCGTCCGTATAGTTGACCACCGCCAGCGGCACGGCGGTAAGATTGTCGAGCGTCGTGGACGGCCGGAAAGGGGCGATGATCCAGTGCTCGCCGTCGGCGATGATACCCAGCGGAGCGATATGCACGCGACCCTCGCCGCTGACCGTCGTGACGATCGTCTCACGGATGAAGCTCATGGGATGTCTTTCTTCGCTCGAAGCGTATGGCCGGCTTTGGCGAGACGGGTGCGGTCATCGACCTCCGCCGGGCTTGCGGCGCCCCAGGCGAGTGGCTCATCCTGCGAATAGCGCTTGCCGAGCTTCCAGGCGATCTCCGCCTTCATCAATTCCGCGCCAAGATAAAAGGCATGCGGGCCGTCCGCTTCCACCTTCAGGTGGGGAAAAAGCTCAAAAGCGCTTTCGGCCTTCCAATGGCCCTCGGCGCTGAAGATGTGGATACCGTCAGCTGCAGTCATGATGCGAAAATTCGCGTCGCGCACACTGCCCGCCAGCGTCTCGATATCGGCCGTCGTGCTGGTGAACGGCGAGCGGTCGTGGATCTGTAGCAGGCTCGCGTCATAGCCACGCGGCAGCGCATGGTCCTCGCGCGCGGCGAACATGATGCGCCGCGCCCGGTCATGCTCCTCCACAGTCCGTATCGTATGCGGGCTGACATTGACCACCAGCACATTGGCGATGAAGAGCTCCGAGCAGAGACCCGCGAGGACGGCCGTGACGCCGGAGGAATCGGCGTCGGTGAGCTCTGTCAGATTGCCTGTGCCCATCATCATCTCGACATCCGGCCAGCGGCGGCGAGCCTCGATGAAGCGGCCGAGCGAGGCGGCGAAGCCAAAATGGATGGGATCGAGAACTGGGTCTGCGAGGAAACGTATTTTCGCTTTCCGCGCAATTTCGATAGCGCGGCCGAGCGAGTCGAGATCGCCGGGCTGGGCGGGGACGAGGACCGGCGTGGTCGGATATTGAATCGCGATGCCGATCGTCTCCTCGGTCAAGCTCAGGAGATAGTCCGCACCGGCGCGGGCGGCAAGCTCGAGTTCCTCGGTGTTGGCAGAGTCCACGCTGACGGCGAGCCCCTCCGCCTTGATGCGTGCGATGGCATCAGCAAGGCCGACGAACGGCGTGTCGGGCAGGCAACCGAGGTCGATCACATCCGCCCCCGCAGCCGCGAGTTTTCGCGCCCGAAGCAGGAGCGCGTCGAGCGACAGCGCCGAGGCATCGACGATCTCGGCGAAGATGCGCATGTCGTGGCGCGTCAGATCCGGTGGCTTGCCCGCACGGCCGAGATAGGCGGGAAGGTCAGCCACTTCGTCCGGCCCGCGCACGAAGGGAATGCCGAACGCTTCGCTCAGCCGCTCCAGGTCGCCGCGGAATCGGCCGGGAAGCACGACGCGGTCCGCCGTCACCGGTCTCGACAGGCGCCGCACAACAATCTCCTCCGTCATCAGCGCGGCGACCTTCACCCCGATGTCGACGATCTCGTAGGTAAAATGCGTCGCCCCCAGCCCGGCGAGGATTCTTTCGAGCCTGGTCTTCGCCAAATGTCCTGTGAGGAAGAGGAGATGTTCAGCCACCGCCCGCGATCTCTCCTTTCCGATGTTCTACCGTCGATTTGAGATCGGCGAAGGATTCCACCACTTTAGTCAGTTCAAAGGTCTTCAGCCGCGCCGTATTCTCTAAATCGATCGGCCGCGGATAGACCTTCACCATGCCGTGCGGCGCCATCGTTTCGAGTTCCGGCGCCGTGTCGCAGGCAAAGACGATAGACGGCAGACGGCATTTTCCAGCCTGCGCGTAGACATTCGTGGCGATTGTGTCGGAGATCCCCGCCACGCATTTGGCAACCGTATTGGAGGAGGCGGGCGCGATCACCACACTGTGGTAGACGCCTTGATAGAAGCCTCCGACAGGCACGGCGCTCGCCGTCTTGTCGTGAAGCACCCGCGTTGTCTCGGGAAAATCGAGCTTCAGCCCATACATCCTCAAGACTTCGTCGGCAGCCCTGGTAACGAAGACGTCGCAAAAGTCGAGCGAGTGGATCAGCTCGAAGCACTCGACGAAGAAATGGCCGGATCCGGTCAAGACCCAGGCCCAGCGCGGCGTATGAAGCTGCGTCATGGGCAAACCTCTTCAAACTCCGCTCGCCTTGTCACGCATAGCGCCGGTATGCGGCTCATCGGCAGGCGTGCCAATTCTAAGCGAAGTGCCAACGGGCCGGCGATGTAGAGGTCCGTGTTCTCCCCCAAAAATCGAGGCAGCATTGCGTCCACGACTCCGCTATCGGCAAGCGCGTGTAGATCCATGGCGGACGGCTCCGGATCGACCTGCTTGCAAAGAAGCAAGTGCCGGCTTTCAATGCGCCTTGCGAGCCAGGCCGCGAGTGAATCGGAGGTGACGCTCCAACTCTCCTCCATATCCGCGCCCCGGGTCATTTCGGAGGGAAGCCACACGGGGACCCTGCCCTCCCCGAGCACGGCGGCGATCTCGCCTTCGGAACGCACCGCTTGCAGGCGCGGATGCCGTTCCGCGATCGCGATGCCAAACTGGTCCATGGCGAGGATCGCCATCTCATGCGCGGCGGCATCGGAAAAATGCATGCGCTTCTGCGAAGCCCGCACCTGTTCGGCGAATGGGCCGCCACCGGGCACGATCACCAGCGGTATCGTCGCCGAGGCGAGCACCGCGATCCACTGTTCCATCTCGATGTGGCCGGCGGTGCTTCCCCCAAGCTTTACGACCAGTGGTCTCATACTATCCCCCGCCCGCTGCCGGTCCAGGTTTTGGCGCCCCGGAACGATTGCGCCGACCCCGCACGCTGCGCCAGGCGCTCGATCTGGACGCCGACGCCGCCCGGCCCGAGCTCCAGCTTCTCCGCCCGAACGACCACGCGCGTCACGCGGGGGTTTTCCAGAATGAACGCCGCGGTTTGTTCGGCAAGCGTCTCGACAAGGTCTATATGGCCACGCGTGACGATGCCGCGGATGCCGTCCATGATGAGGTCGTAGGAGACGACGTGATGCATATCTTCCGGATTGCGCGTCACCCGCAACACATCCGCCGTCACGTCAAAGCGCATCTTCTGCGGCTTGCCGTGTTCGAAGCTATAAGCGCCGATGTGGACAGGAAGGACGAAATCCCGCACAAAAATCTGATCCGTGCCGAGGTCCTCCTCGGAGGCATGCGGAAAATAGCCTCGCGCCACCAGCCGCTCGAAGTCAGTTTCGGAGGTCTTTTCGGCTGGACGCTCCTCCGGGATGAGCGCGCGGATCTTCGCCGCCGCCTCAGCGCTGATGCCAGCGATCCTCGACAAGCCCTCGCATAGGGCGCCGCGGAATCCCAGGACATCTGGACCGCCCACCAGAAGGCGCGGAATATCCGGTCCCTCGAGCGATCCGGCAAGACCCGTCATCAGCCTGTGCCGACGTCCCTCGGCGACGAAGGCCGACAGGCCGTCAAGGCTGATATGGTCGAGCAGCCTTCCCCGCGACTTGTCGTCGGTGTCGAGCATCACGCCATGGAACCCGGCTCGCGCCACCGAAGCGACAATGTCCTCGTCGTAGCGGTGATCGGCAAAAAGGACGGCTATGAGCTTTTGCCGACCGACAAGATCGGCAAGCCCCGCCAGACAGGCAGTGATTTGCGACGACGGCAGAAGTCCAATCTTGACGAATTCCACACCGGTCGCCGCGACCTCCTCAACCTTCGCCCTGACTGCCGCCGGACCGGCGGAAAGGTCTCCGCAGGCAGCGCTGACGGGCCTTCGGCCGGCGCAGAAACCGACAACATCGGCGATCGCACCCACGTCCGCGGCGCCAAGCGCGCCGCCCGCCGGGTCCTTGAGGTCGATGACGTCGGCGCCGGCCGCAAAAACGATTTCGGCCTCTTTCCGGTCTCGGACACTGGCCAGCATCAATGTCATCGGACATCCCCCTGCGCACTGCCGCATACACTGCATCGTGTCCGGCCCACGCGAGAAAATCTCTGCAAACCTATTGAGAATATGGGGGATTTGTTTACAAACACAGGGGGCACCTTTCTGTACGACGCGTCAGCCTCTCTGATAGGCCGGCGCGGGATTCGGGTATGACCATGAAGAGTACGGTGCCGAATACTCTGTATATTTTATTTGCCTGTTTTTCCATTCTCGTCAATGCGCCGCAATCGGTGGCGCAGCAGAATTCGCAAGCCAAGCAGACGGTCGAAATCAAGATCGGCTACCTTAGGGCCTATGCGCCGCAACTCGCACTTTCCGTCCTCGACGTGCCGCCACGTGACGAAGGCGTCGCCGGCGCCAAGGTCGCGATCAACGACAATAATACCACCGGCAAGTTTCTCGGACAGTCCTTCACGCTTGACGTCGTCGAGACCAAGCCGGACGCTGACGTCATTCCCGCCTTCCAGCAGATGATGGAGCACGGCGAGAAATACATACTGACCGACGTCTCGGCCAAGCAATTGCTGTCAATCGCCGATATCGCCAAGCAGAACGGCGTGCTTCTCTTCAACGTCGGCGCCACCGACGACATATTGCGCGAACAGGAGTGCCGCTCCAACGTCTTCCACATCGCGCCGACGCGCTCCATGTTGGCCGACGGCCTCGCCCAGTATCTGATCTGGAAGCAGTGGCGCAACTGGGTACTGCTATACGGCTCGCACGAGCCCGACCAGCTCTTCGCCGATGCGATACGGCGGTCGGCCAAGCGCTTCGGCGCCAAGATCGTCGAGGAGCGTCTCTACAAGGATACCGGCACTGCGCGCAGGACCGATAGCGGCATCGTTCAGGTACAGCGACAGATGCCGGTCTTCACCCAAGGCCTGCCGGAGCACGACGTCGTCATCGTCGCCGACGAGAGCGAGGTCTTCGGCAGCTACGTTCCCTATCATACATGGACCCCGCGCCCGGTGGCCGGGACAGCGGGTCTCGTCCCCTCGTCCTGGCATCCGGCCAGCGAGCAATGGGGCGGATCCCAGATCCAGAATCGGTTTCTCAAGGCAACCGGCCGCCGAATGCTCGGCAAGGACATGCAGGCCTGGACCGCCGCCCGCATAATTGGCGAGGCGGCGACGCGCACCAACAGCGCCGACCCCGCGAAGATCGAAACGTTCATCAAGGATGAGAACTTCTCGATCGCCGCCTTCAAGGGCCAGAAGGTCAGCTTTCGCCGCTGGAACTGGCAGCTGCGCCAGCCGATCCTGCTCGGCGACGGACACGGCGTGGTCTCCACCTCGCCGCAGGAGGGCTTCCTGCACCAGTTTTCCGAGCTCGACACACTAGGGATAGACCAGCCGGAAACGGCGTGCAAACTTAACTGAATTGGCAGATGGGAGGAGAGAATGCGCAGATGCTTCTACCTGCTCGCGGGCACGGTCGCCGTTGCCTTCCATGCAGCGCCCGCATGGGCCAACGCCGTTTATGTTTCCAACGAGAAAGACAATACGGTCACAGTCGTCGATTCCAAAACCATGGAAGTGGTCCGCACCATCGACGTCGGGCAAAGACCGCGCGGCATCACGATTTCCCATGACGGCAAGCAGCTCTATGTCTGCACCAGCGACGACGATATCGTAAAAATCATCGACACCACGACCTTCGAGATCATCGGCACGTTGCCGTCCGGTCCCGATCCCGAACTCTTCACCCTCTCGCCGGACGGCAAGACGCTCTACGTCGCCAACGAGGACGACAATCTCGTCACCGTCATCGACGTCGAGTCTCGGAGCGTCAACGCCGAAATACCGGTCGGCGTGGAGCCGGAAGGCATGGGCATCAGCCCCGATGGCAAGACGATGGTGAACACCTCCGAAACCACCAACATGGCGCATTTCATCGATACGACGACCCATGAGATCACCGACAACGTGCTGGTCGATTCGCGTCCGCGCTTTGCCCAGTTCAAACCGGACGGATCGCAGGTATGGGTCTCGGCGGAGATCGGCGGTTCCGTCTCCGTCATCGACAACGCCACGCGCAAGGTGATCAAGAAGATCACATTCGCAATTCCCGGCCTGCGCTCGGAGGCGATCCAGCCCGTCGGCGTGAGGATTACCGCCGACGGCAAGAAGGCCTATGTCGCCCTTGGCCCCGCCAACCGCGTCGCCGTCATCAACACCGAAACCTATGAGGTGGAGAAATACATCCTCGTCGGCCAGCGGGTATGGCAACTGGCGTTTACGCCGGACGGCAAGACCATCATCAGCACCAACGGTCTATCCAACGACATCACCTTCATCGATACGGCCACCGACGAGCCGATCAAGTCGGTCACTGTCGGCGCGTTGCCATGGGGAGTGGTCGTTTCGCCCAACTGATCCATTTTCGACAGTCTAAGGGGAGGAAAGCATGTCGAAATACACTATCGCTGCAGCTGCGCTCGCAGCCGCTCTCGTCGTGCAGCAGCAGGCCTTGGCTCAGTCCGATGACGACGATACGCCAAAGATCACACGCACGAGCAAGACCGTGCCCGAATTGGTCTTGGGAACGAAGGAAAACAACGTTTCCGTCAACCGCAAGGATTTCGAACTGGTCGCCGGGCAGAGCTACCGATGGAAGATCACCTCAAGCGGCGGCTTCGAATACCGGTTCGTCACCGATCTCTTCCGCAACGTCTGGATGAACCAGATCGTCATCGATGATCTGGAGGTCCACATGAACGGCGCGCCGGCCTGGCTGGAGTTCGATTCTGCCGGAACCATCAGTGTACAGTTCACGGCGGTCCGTCCGGGTGAATATACATGGTCGGTACCCGAACTCGCGGACAAGGGCTTGGCGGGCAAGATCATCATCAAGTAGCCACATAAGGCGCGCCGGCGCCCGGGCAGCGGCAAGCTGTCCGCAGAAGGCAGGTACTATGAAGTTCCAGTCCCCTTTGACCGATGCGTTTAGAAGCGACGAAAGAAGGACCGAGGCGGCCCTTGAGCTTTCTTCCGTCAGCTACAGCTATGGCCCGCGCAAGGCGCTCGATGACGTATCCTTCTCAATCGAGCCATCGCGATTCACCGTGCTGCTCGGTCTTAACGGCGCCGGCAAGACGACGCTGTTTTCGCTCGTCAGCCATCTGTTTTCGGCCCGCACCGGCCGCATACGCGTCTTCGGCCAGGATATAGATCGAAACTCCGGACCTGCGCTGAGACGCCTTGGCATCGTCTTTCAGGCCCGCACGCTCGATCTGGACCTCAGCATCCGGCAGAATCTACTCTACCACGCCGCCCTCCACGGCATTGGAACGCGAATTGCGCGCCAACGTATCGACGAGCTGCTTCACTCCGTCGATATGAGCGACAGGCTCGAGGAGAAGGTGCGCGGACTTTCCGGCGGCCAGGTGCGACGCATCGAGATTATCCGCGCGCTGTTGCATCGGCCGTCGCTACTGCTACTCGACGAGGCAACCGTCGGACTAGACATCAAGTCGCGAGCCACCATCCTGAAGGACATCCGCGGACTGGTCGAACGGGACAATATCAGCGTCCTCTGGGCGACCCATCTCATCGACGAGGTCGGCAATGCCGACCACATCCTCGTCCTCGACAAGGCAAGACTGGTGGCCGACGGCACGGTCGCGGATGTTCTCGCGCGCACCAGCACCGAGACGATCAACCAGGCATTTTCGAAGTTGACTGGTGTCACCGAAGTGATGGTTCGAGGAGCAAGGCCATGACCGCGTCCGAAATCTTCGCCGGCCCGTCGGACAAGCTGAACCACCTCACGCCGACACAGTACCTCATCTGCCTCAAAGGCATCCTTTTGCGCGAAGGCCTGCGCTACCTGTCGCAGAAGGAGCGCTTTGTCTCCTCCCTCGTGCGCCCGCTTCTCTGGCTGTTCATCTTCGCCGCCGGCTTCCGCCAGGTACTCGGCGTCTCTATTATCCCACCCTACGAGACCTACGTTCTCTACGAGGTCTACATCACGCCGGGGCTGTGCGGCATGATCCTGCTGTTCAGCGGCATGCAGTCCTCGCTGTCGATGGTCTACGATCGGGAGATGGGCAATATGCGCATCCTGCTGGTCAGCCCCTTCCCTCGCTGGTACCTCTTGGTCTCAAAGCTTTTCGCGGGCGTCGCGATCTCGCTTCTGCAGGTCTACGCGTTCCTGGCGATTGCATGGTTCTGGGACGTGAAGGCACCGTTCGCCGGTTATCTTTTGGTGCTGCCTGCGCTGTTCTTCTCCGGGTTGATGCTCGGCGCGCTCGGCATGCTCTTGTCCTCGCTGATCAAGCAGCTGGAAAATTTCGCCGGGATCATGAACTTCGTGATCTTTCCCATGTATTTCGCGTCCTCGGCGCTCTATCCGCTCTGGCGCGTGCAGGAATCGAGCCCGCTGCTCTACAAGATCTGCCTGATGAACCCCTTCACCTATGCGGTCGAACTGATCCGCTTCGCCTTCTATGCCCGCATCGAATGGACCTCGCTCGTCGTCGTGCTCGTCGTCACCCTGGTGCTGCTCGGCGGCGCCATCATCGCCTACAATCCGGCGCGCGGCCTGACGGTGCGCAAGCAGGAGATGGGAGCAAGCCAATGAAGGCGCACCTACTTCTCTTTGCGGTACTCGCCGCACTTCCCGCCGCTCGAATGGCCAACGGCGCGAATTCGGATCCCGAATGGCCGTGCATCCAGCGCAAAGTTCCAGAACTGTCTATCGGCCAGGTCTGGACCGGCACCGACCTTCCCGACAGCGCAAAGCAATGGGACCAAGATTCCACGGTGTCGGATCTCGCCGACCAGCTCGTCAGACGCAGCAACCCTATCGAAAACGCCCGCAAACAGATTTCAAACTACGCTTCGTCCTTGCCGAACGATCAGGTGAACGAGAAGCTGCAGCAGCTTTTCATGGGCGTGTTCGACAAAATCAATGCCGAGCGCGACCAGATCATCTCCGGCATCTCCCGCTATGCCGACAAGCAGCGGGAGCTTGCGGCCGATATCAGGAAGAAGGCGTCCGAAGTCGACAAATTGCGGGCCGACCCGGCTGCCGATACAGCCGACTTCACCAAGCAGAACGACCAGCTTACCTGGGAAACCCGCATCTTCGAGGAACGGGTGCAGTCACTCTCCTATGTCTGCGAGGTTCCGACACTCGTTGAACAGCGGCTCTATACGCTTTCGAAGACCATCAATGAGTCAATGCGAAAGAACTGAAAATCCGGCGCGCTACAGGAAATCATCCCTGCGTGGCGTGAACGTGTCGATCAAAAGGCCAGGGGTCAGCGCGACAACGCCATGGACGAGGTTTGGCGCAACGATGAAGCTGCTTCCAGGGCCAAGGCGGGTGTTAATGCCGTCGACGGTGACGTCGAAAGTGCCCTCGGCGACATAACTGACCTGCGTGTGCGGGTGTGAATGCAGCGCGCCGATCGCGCCTTCGTCGAAGCTGAAGGCGACGAGCATCAGTTCAGGGCGCTCGCATAACACCGCACGGCGGTTGCCGGGGGCGACTTCGGTCCAGACCGTGTCTTCGGGCAGAGCATAAAACGACATTTCAATCCTCCTGTCGGGCCTCTTGTCGGGCCGCTTATCGGGCGAGCCATCCGCCATCGACGGGCAGAATGACGCCATGTACGTAATCCGATGCCGGGCTCGCAAGGAAAACCGCGGCTCCAGCCATGTCCTCCGGTCGCGCCCAGCGACCGGCGGGAATGCGCTTCAGGATGTCGGCATTGCGCTCGGCATCGGCACGCAGCGCCGTCGTGTTGTTGGTCTCGACATAACCGGGGGCGATGGCATTCACGTTGATGCCACGCGCCGCCCATTCGTTCGCCATCAGCTTGGTCAGGCCCGAAAGGCCGCTCTTGGCTGCGGTATAGGACGGCACGCGGATGCCGCCCTGGAAGGAGAGCAGCGAGGCGATGTTGATGATCTTGGCCTTTCGCTCCGCCGCAATCGCCGCCTTGGCGAAAGCCTGGCAGAGGAAGAAGACGGACTTGAGATTGGTGTCGAGCACCGCATCCCAGTCCTCTTCGGTAAAGTCCAGCGCATCGGCACGGCGGATGATGCCGGCGTTGTTGACGAGGATGTCGGGCGTCGCACCCGCCGCCAGCGTCTCGGCGATGACCTCGCGGGCGCTGTCTGACCTGGAAAGATCCGCCTTGATCGCGATGAACCGGCGGCCGGCGGCGATAATGTGCGCCTCCGTCTCGGTCATCGCCGATCGGCCGACGCCGACGACGTCCGCGCCCGCCTCGGCCAATCCCACCGCAATCGCCTGGCCGATGCCGGTATTGGCGCCGGTGACGATTGCCCATCGGCCCGTGAGGTCGAAAGGGGTCATAGAAGCGCTTCCATCGGCACCTTGTCCATGTCGGTGAAGCTCATGTTATCGCCCGCCATGGCCCAGATGAAGGCGTAGCGTCCAGTGCCCGCGCCCGAATGGATCGACCAGCCCGGCGACAGCACCGCCTCATGGTTCTTGAGGACCACATGCCGCGTCTCGCCGGGCTCCCCCATGAAGTGGAAGATGCGCGTCGCCTCCTGCATGCCGAAATAGAGATAGACCTCCATGCGCCGGTCATGCACATGCGCCGGCATGGTGTTCCAGACCGAGCCCGGCTCGAACATGGTAAGGCCGACGAGAAGCTGGCAACTTTCACAGACATCCGGATGCACATACTGGTTGATGGTGCGGGCGTTGGATTCCTCCGCCGAGCCGAGATGAACCTTTTTCGCCATTTCGCGGGTGATCTGGACCGTCGGGCAGGCGCGGTGCGCCGGCGCGCTCAGGAGGTAGAATAAGGCGGGCGCGGTGCGATCATCGCTCGCAAAGCCGAGCGCGCCCTCGCCCATGCCGACATAGATCGCCTCTTGGAAGCCGAGCGCATAGTCCCGCCCACCGACGCTCACAACGCCGCTCCCGCCGATATTGACGATGGCGGCCTCGCGACGCTCGAGAAAACGCTCGGTGCCGGTCTCGGCGACGCCGTCGATGACGAGTTTTTCGCCCGTCGGCGCGACGCCGCCGACAATCATGCGGTCGAGATGACTATAGGTGAGATTAATCTCGCCCGGCCGGAACATCGCCTCGATGACGAAGCCGTCGCGCAGGCCCTTCGTGTTGCGCCTGGCGGCGTCCTCAGGTCCGACGACCTGGCGTACTGATACGGAAAGTGTCACGGCGTCTGCCTCTTGCTTTCAAAAAAAATGGGGATCAGGTGAGCACGACATATTCGGTAAGCTGGTTGATCGTCGTGTCCGCCTTGGCGACGTCGAAGACCTTGGTGCCGTGACTCATGATCACGAACCGGTCGCAGACCTGGTAGGCGTGGTAGATGTTGTGCGTCACCAGCACGCTGGAGACGCTCTCCGCCTTTAGCTTCAGCACCTGGTTCAACAGCGCCTCCGTCTCGCGCACCGAGAGGGCAGACGTCGGCTCGTCGAGCAGCAGCACGCGCTTCTTGAAATAGACGGCGCGGGCGATGGCGACGGCCTGCTTCTGGCCGCCGGAGAGATTGCCGACTAGGGTATCCGGCGAGTCGATACCGGAAATGTGCACGGCGTTCTGCAACACCTGCATGGTGATCTCACGCATTTCGGCCTGCCTGAGAAACCCGAAACGATCGGTCAGTTCGCGTCCCATGAAGATGTTGCGGGTGATCGAGAGGTCGTCGACCAACGCCGTGTGCTGGTAGATCGTCTCGATGCCGGCCTCCGCCGAATCCGAGCGGCAAGTGAAGAGCGTTTTCTTGCCGTCGACGCTGAGATAGCCGTCTGTCGGCTTATGGATGCCGGAGATGAGGTTGACCGTCGTCGACTTGCCGGCGCCGTTGTCACCGAGCAGGCCCACCACCTCCCCTTCGCCGATGTGGAAGCTGAGATTGCGCAGCGCGGTGAGCGCGCCAAAGCTTTTGGAGATGTTGTGCAGTTCGAGGAGTTTGGACATCACGCAACGCCTCGCCGCTCGATGAGATTGTTGAAAATGGCAGCCAGAACGATCAGCGTCGCGATGAACATGTCGAGATAGAAACCCGGGGCTCGCAGAAGCAAAAGCACGTCGGTGATGGTGTGGATGAGCAGCACGCCGAGGAAGACGCCGATGATCGAGCCGCGTCCGCCGCGCAGCGACAGGCCGCCGATGACGCAGGCGGCGATTGCCTGGAGTTCGAGGCCGGCGCCCTGTCCGGGCTGCACGCTGCCAACGCGGGCCGTGGCGAGAATGCCCGCGACCGCGGCCATGCCGCCGGCGATGGCGAAGGCGACGAGCTTGACGCGGCCCGTATTGATGCCGATCGCCTCGGCCGCGCCGCGATTGCCGCCCGTCGCGAATACGTGATTGCCGAAGCGGTGGCGGTGCAGCAAGAAATGAAAGCCGACGACGAAGAGCACGATCCAGATGAAAGCGGCGTTTATGCCGAAGAGCGTGCCGGAAAAGAGGCTGGTGAAGATGGGTTCGGGATCGAAGCGCAACTGCACCGCGCCGTTATAGAGCAGTACCGCGCCGCGCCAGAACAGCAGTCCACCGAGCGTCACGATGAAGGACGGCAGGCCGAAACGCAGGGTGATATGGCCGTTGAGAAGGCCGATCATCAGGCCGATGGCGATGCCGAGCGGCGCGGCAACGAAGGCGCTTACGCCAGAGTTGACGACACTTGCCATCACCACGGCGGTGAACGTGTAGACGGAGCCAATGGAAAGGTCGAACTCGCCGGCGATCATCAGCAAGCCCGCGCCGAGCGCCAGGCAGCCGAGCACCGGGATCGCCTTCATCAGGATCGTCAGGTTCTGCGGCGAGAGATAGCGGAACTCGTTGGGGTAGAGGAGCGCGCCGGCGATGCAGACCACCTGCAGCGTCATGAAGACGAGGAAGATCGCGCCCGCGGGCATGCCCATGATCTGTTTCAGGATGGATTGTCTTTGGGTCCGCGACCGGGGCGCGGTGCTGTCGGCTAGGATGGGTGTCACGGTCTGGTACTCGAACGTTTTTGGGAACGGGGAACCCACCGGGCGGGCCGGCAGGCTCCCACAGGACACGATTAGCGGAAGCTGCCGATAAGCGGCTTGACCGAACTTATGCGCGACTTGTCGAGGAAGGCGCCCTGCCCCGTGTCGATATCGGTCGGGGTCAGCCCGTACTTCTTGGAGAGCGCGATCTGGGCGATCGGATAGTAGCCCTGAAGGTAGGGCTGCTGGTCCATGGTCGCGAACATTGCGCCGGATTCCACGGCATTGACGATCTCCACCGCAAGGTCGAAGCCGGCGAAGGGTATTTTGACGCCGGCGTCCTTGATCGCGCCGGCCCCCACGGTCGAGGTCACCGAGCCCGTCCCGAACACCGCCTTCACGTTCGGATTGGCGATCAAGAATTGCGCCATGATATTCTGGGCTTCCGCCGGGTCGAGGCCGGCGCGTACCGTCTCCACCTTGATACCGGCTTCCGTCATCGCCTTCTCAATGCCGCCGCCACGGGCGACCGCGAAGCTCGCCTCCGGAATTTCACGCGGATTGAACACGACGTCGCCCGATTTAAGGCCGAATTGCTTGATCATGCGGTTGCCGAGTTCGTAGCCCGACGCAAATTCGTTCATGCCGACATAGGCCTGGCGGCAATTGCCCTTGGCGCCCTCGAGGTCGTCATTGTTGAAGCCGATAACTATGATGCCGGCCTTCACGGCGGCGCAGATGCTCTCGTCGAAGGCGTCCGACGAGGAGATCGCGACGGCGATGCCGTCGACGCCGCTCGCCGTAGCGCTTTCGATCAAGTCGTTCTGGCGCACCGGATCGTTGTTGGCGTATTGGACGTCGAGATTAACGCCGAACTGGGCGGCTGCATCTTGCGCGCCCTTCACCACGGGATTAAAGAACTGGACACTCGGATCGAGGTATATGATCATCGTGGCCTTGACGTCCGCGGCGAGTGCCGTCGACGTCATCATGGTGGCAAGGCCCGCGGCCAAAGCAGCGGTTCTCAACCTGGTCATTTTCATTTGCGTATCCTCCCTTTGGATGTGCAATGCGGGTCCAAAAGACCCGAGTCTCGGCTGGCGGGCTCCGACCAAAGATCACGCCAGCCGAGATTTTCCTCCTCATGACCGCAAGATGCGGTCCTGTCACCCGAACCAGGGCGCGGGGCGCCCGAGCGTGACGTGCACGCCCTTGAACTGGGAATATTCATCGAAGCCGTAGCGGCCGAGTTCGCGGCCGAGGCCGCTCTTCTTGTAGCCGCCGATCGGCAATTCCGGCGTACCGTCGATGACGCTGTTGATCCAGCAGCGGCCGGCGCGGATGCGGCGGATGCTCTGCAGCGCGTTTTCCAGATTGGTCGACCAGACGCTGGCAGACAGGCCGAATTCCGATGCGTTCGCCATCGCCACGGCCTCGTCCGCCGTCTTGAAGGTCAGCGTCGAAAGCACCGGCCCGAAGATTTCCTCGCGAGCGATCGACATGTCCGGCGTCACGCCGGAAAAAACCGTCGGTGCATAATAGAGGCCGGCTCCTCCGCCGACCCTTTCGCCACCGAGCAAGAGCTGCGCGCCCGAGGCGACGCCTGCCTCCACATAGGAGTGCACCTTTTGCGCATGCGCCTCGGAGATCATTGCGCCGATCTTGGTGCGCTCGTTCAGCGGATCGCCAAAGGTGACTTTGCGGGAAATATCCAGCAGGCGGTCCATCAGCGCGTCGCGGATGCCCTCCTGCACCAAGAGCCGGCTGCCGGAAATGCAGCATTGGCCGGCGTTGTGATAGACGCCATAGGCGATGCCGTCGGCTGCGGCATCAAGGTCCGCATCGGCGAAAACGATCTGCGGCCCCTTGCCGCCGAGCTCCAGCCCGACGCGCTTAACGCTGCGCGCCGCGATCTCGCCGAGTTTCGTGCCGACGCGCACCGAACCGGTGAAGGCGACCATGTCGACGCCGGGATCCTCCGCCAGCACCTGGCCGGCAGGATCGCCATAGCCGGTGACGACGTTGAAGACGCCGTCGGGAATTCCCGCCTCGCGGGCCAGTTCCGCCATGCGGATCGACGTCCCGGAGGTGAATTCCGATGGCTTCAAAACCACGGTGCAGCCGGCCCCTATCGCCCACGGCACGCGCTCGGAGGCGATGATGAACGGAAAATTCCAGGGCGTGATAATGCCGACCACGCCGACCGCTTCGCGCAGCACGAGGCCGAGGCGATCGTCGCCGATATTGTTGTGGCTCTGGCCTTCGAGCGCGCGGGCCTGGCCGGCGGCGTAGGACCAGAGGTCGGCGCAGAAGCCAATTTCACCGCGGGCCTGGGCGATCGGCTTGCCAACCTCCAGGCTCTCGGCGAGCGCCAGCTGC
Source organism: Rhizobium sp. RAF56 (assembly GCF_052113965.1). NCBI lineage: Bacteria > Pseudomonadati > Pseudomonadota > Alphaproteobacteria > Hyphomicrobiales > Rhizobiaceae > Rhizobium > Rhizobium sp. RAF56. The sequence goes on along the minus strand of NZ_JBFRDU010000017.1, from coordinate 2,551 downwards.
TCCTGATGGACAAGGATAAGGTCCGCCACCTTGAACATCAGGCGCGAGCGCTCGGCGCCCGACATGCGCGGCCAGGGACCGGTATCGAAGGCACGGCGTGCAGCGGCAACCGCCAAGCGCACGTCATCCGCCGAGGCGTCCGGCCAGGTACCGACGACGGCACCCGCATGGCCGGGGCTTACGCGGTCTATAGTCTTCCCGGACGCAGCATCGACTGACTTGCCATCGACAAGCATCTGATAGCGGGATTTAATGTTCAGCCGCGGATCACGGGAATCGGGCGCAATGAAATTGGGCAGCAATATCGTCTTCCGGCCGGCAGTCTGCTGCCAGCCCCTCCCTGTTGATCCGGTTTTTTCAGGCCACCGGATTTTTGTTGCGAATGAATTGTATGGTACTGTATGGTGGCTTCAAATGGATGTCAACGCATGGCGGTGGTAAAAGAAGTGAACCTTGAATCCCTGAAGATCGACACCGGCGAAACCGCGGCAGCGCAGGTGGAACGGGACTTGCGCGAATCCATCATCCGCCTGGAGCTCGCACCCGGCATGCGGCTTTCCGAGCAGGAGATTGCGACCCATATGGGCGTGTCGCGCCAGCCGGTGCGCGAGGCGCTGATTGCGCTAGGTAAATCGAAGCTGGTGGATATTCGCCCGAACCGGGGTACCGTGGTTGTGCGCATCTCAGCCCGCCAGATGATAGAGGCGCGCTTCGTGCGCGAGGTAATCGAGACCGCCGTCGCTCGCCGCGCCAGCGAATCCTTCGACAGCTGGACGAGGCGCAAGATCGACGCGATCCTGGTGCGCCAGAAGGCCGCGCGAGAAGCAGACGACCACAACGCCTTCCGCCGCGAAGACGAGCAGTTCCACATCGCGATTGCCGAGGGCGCCGGCTGTGCTCTCGCCTGGAACGCGATCTCCGACATCAAGGCGCATATGGACCGCGTCTGCAACCTCCAACTCCGCCACCCGGATTCGATGACAAAGCTCATTGCCGAGCACGAAGCGATAATCTCGGCTATCGACGCCCGGAATGCCGAAGCAGCGGAGGGTGCCATGCGCAAGCATCTTAACGGCATCCTTGCGGACCTGCCTCAAATCGAAGCCGACAACCCGGACCTGTTCGAGTGACCGCACTGGAAATGGACAGGTTGGTTGATGCGCCACCGTCCGGCGGTGACTTGCAAAAACGCTGAAAATTAGCTTGCGTCGAGATAGGGCTTCAGCGGCATATCGTCATGCCACGGCACCGTTTATCGCTCAATCACGTGGTGAATAACGGGTGGCCGCTCGCGCTGATGCTGGACACAGAAGAGCATACGCAGGATGCGTCCGGCGGCCGGGCCGGTTGAAGTCGGCATCTTTGCGTTTTCTTGGTTTCTGAATGAGGGGCGCCATTTACCTCTGGCGGGCCGAAGCGGCGCGAAGTCCGGTCTATAGCTCCGGCGGAAGCGGATTATGGCCGGCCGAAGAAGTCTGCTCCAGCAGCTTGACCATCTCCGTGTAGCCGCGCCGTTGCGCGTGTTCCAGCGCCGTCACGCCGTCACTGTCCGCAATGCCAAGGCTCGCCCCGGCGTCGATCAGCCGCTTGACGATCTCGACATGGCGCGGGCCGCCGTCGCTGAGGATGACGGCCTCGAGCAGAGCGGTCCAGCCGAGGTTGTTGACATGATCAACATCGACCCCGGCGTCGATCAACATCGAAACGGCCTCGACATGCCCGCGCTCCGATGCTGGAATGAGCGCAGTGCCGCCATAGCGGTTGGTGCTTTTGAGGTCGGCGCCGTGGTCGAGCGTCATCTTGAGAATTTCGAGACGACCGCGTGCGCCAGCGTAGAGATAGGGGCTATCCTTGATATCGTCCTTGGCGTTGACGTCGGCACCGGCCTCGATCAGCGCTCTTGCGGCGTTCACCTTGTTATCATGCGTTGCAACGAGAAGGGCCGTGCGACCGTTCGCGTCCCGCGCATCCACCCGCGCTCCTTGCGACAGCAGCCTCTCGATCGCCGCGACATCGTCATTCGCGGCAGCTTTGTGCAGTTCCAATCCGTTCATGGTCTCTCCAAACGCGATAGTTGATGCGCATGCGACCGCGAGAGCCGCCAATGCCTTGATCGTGGTCCGCCGTCGCATTCTCACCTCTGATCGCCATTAAACGTAGTTCGAACGTCGACGTTCACCGCCTATTCGATAAGCGCGGTGTCGCGGCTGTGCCGCCAGAACATGTCCGGTGTCTTGAGCAGGTCTTGCAGGTTCAGCCGTTCGATCATCAGCTCGGTTTCCCGCTGCGCCGCATCGAGTACGGCGTCCTGATCGACATGGACAGGGGTGCGATCACGCAGGAGCACGCGTCCGCCGACCAGAACGGTGTGAACATCGTTGCCGTTGGCAAAGTAGGTCACACGGAATTCGGGCATGTTGGCCGGATAGAGATGCGGCCGGCGTAAATCGACGAGAATGATGTCCGCCTTCTTGCCGGGCTCCAGCGAACCGATCTCATCGTCGAGGCCAAGCACGCGTGCGGCGTCGATCGTGCACATTTCCAAGACCTT